>JAIXNB010000055.1 GCA_020697515.1 Nanobdellota archaeon | reverse complement strand
GTTATTGACTTGAGCAATCCTACTAAACCTGAAGTTAAAGGTGAACTTAAGATCCCGGGTTACTCCTCTTATCTACATCCAATAGATGAACATTTAATCCTTGGTATAGGGAGAGAAGGATGGAAAGTAAAAATATCGCTTTTTGATGTATCTTCAGCATCAGAGCCCAAAGAAATAGATAAGTACATTTTAAACGAAAGCTGGAGTGAGGTACTACGTAATCACCATGCATTCTTGTTAGATAAGAAACATGAAATATTCTTCATTCCTACAACTAGAGGAGGTTATATATTCTCTTATTCCGGCCAAAAATTAGAGTTAGAGAAAGTTATACTAACATATGGCGTGAGAAGAGCAATTTACATAAACGATTGGCTCTATGTTATAACGCGTTCTAAAATCTTAGTATTTGATGAGTACACTTGGGAAAAAGTAAATGAATTAAAATTTGATTAATTATGGAGGCCCCATCTTATCTTTTATTTTTCTGTTAAATTATACAAAAATTCGATAAATATGATATTATCCTCAAAGTAGCGTTTATATGTTTCTCATTTCTACTAATAGAAAAGTATACAAAATTCTCTACTTGTCGATAAGATTTAAACATTCTTTTTGGATCTTTATTTAAATATTTTGAAATATAATACTCTGACACCCAATATGCAACATTGAAATACTTTTTTGTTTTTTCATAAATCAGCCATCTATAATCATTAGAGATATCTGCGAAATCTAAAATAAATGATGTTATAACAGCTTCTGCTGGAATTACTAGTAAAGTATATCCATCCTCTTTGAGAACTACCTCTTCAATATATTTGTATCTTTCTAAGTCTAACTCAAGATTCAATTTATATTTATTATTTATTGTTCTTATTATATCTATTATAAAATCAAGAGTATTAGAAGATATTCCTACTATTTTTATTAATTTGTTTTTTTTAAATTTTTGACTCTCTCTAATTTTCCTTTTTATTAGTTTTTTAAATCTCTCTAACATTTCTCAAACTGTTAAATGGGTATGTGTAATCATATATTGCCTCCACATCTCTAGGATCTACTCGTTCTTTCAATCTCTCTAATGCTCTTCTCACATCTGTTCTTAGTTCTAACAAATCTCCGTAGTATTTTATACCAGTATTTTTTCTAATTGGATCTAGCTTTTTTAACCACCTATAATAATTCTCTAAAATGAACTTTGTAGCTTTGTATACAGTATAATGTGAATGAGCCTTTATAAGGACAATATCCCACAAGTATCCATTTTTGATAGCATCTCTTATTATTTTTATCTCTTTTAATAACGTATATAGATTATGTTCAGCAATTAGTTTTATAATTTCATTGTTAGACGCACTCTTTATATCAGACAAACGATATGATCCTTTAGGAGTCTCGAAGAGGAATTCTCTTAGTTCATCAAGTCTATATGTTCCAAATGGAGTTAGGATTCTTTTATCATACGCGTATAAGGCATAAGATGCTGAATCAAATATATCGGCTCCAATCGAGACCGCTAAGGGCATTATAAGGGGATGCCCTAATCCAAACAGATGTACAGGTTTATTTAACGGTAAATGAATTCTAGCTTCCATTACTAAATGAAAAAGATCCTTATAGTTGTAATTGATCATGTAAGGAACAATAGTACCTATTGCAAAAATATCTACATCTAATTTTGACACTCTCTCTGCAGAGATCTTTCTTAAATCTTTATATATTCCCCCTTGAATAGCTCCATTAATTCCTCCATTATAATCTTTTAATCTAATAATATCTAGACCTTCTTTAATTCTCTCTATTGTTATATATAGATCTTTTTGTGCTTGTTCATAATCAGCATCAACATCCGTAGGAATATCTAATACGTTTATAATATCCGCTCCTATATCTATTTGAAAATTAATTATTTCTCTATTGGACACTTCTAATTCCTTTTTATAGTGAACCATCTGATAAGCACCAGAATCTGTTTCTATTATCCCATCAAACTTCAGAAATTTATGAAGACCATCTTCTAGTATTCTATGTTTTAGTTGTTTAGATCTATATAAAATATAAGCATTTGTTATAATTGCCTCTACTCCATAATATTTTCTCATTTCTTTTGGAGTAATTATCATCTTGTTAGGATTAACTACTGGAAAAATAAATGGAGTCTCAACTTCTCTATTTCTAACTTTTAATACTCCACATCTCCCAGCAACATCTCTATGTTTTACTTCAAAATATATCCGCATAGGAATGTCGTTATGAATAAATAATAAGAATTTTTTATTTGGGGGCCCGCCGGCAGGGCCTTGGGGGGGCGATCCAGCCGCAGGTTCCCCTACGGCTACCTTGTGACAACTTTGCCCCCCTCGCCGGCCCCCAGCTCGACCCGGGTTTTGCCCGGGCCTCGCTGAGGGCCAGCTCGGGTGGCATGATGGGCGGTGAGTACAAGGGGCAGGGACGTATTCACCGGGGGAATAGTGACCCCCGATTACTAGGGATTCCGCCGTCATGCGGGCGAGTTGCAGCCCGCAATCTGAACTGGGAGCGGGTTTAGGGGATTTCCTTCCCCTTACGGGGTTGGATCCCCATTGTCCCGCCCATTGTTGCGCGCGTGTAGCCCGGGGGATTCGGGGCATGCGGACCTGCCGTCGCCCGCACCTTCCTCCGGCTTTCGCCGGCAGTCCCCGCAGTGTGCCGGGGGAGAATCCCGCCTTGAGGGCGGGGTATCTCCCCCGACGCAACAGCGGGCGCGGGTCGCGCTCGTTTCCTGACTTAACAGGACACCTCACGGTACGAGCTGACGGCGGCCATGCACCTCCTCTCAGCGCGTCCGGCAAGCCCTTTAGGCTGGCCATCATCCTGCTGTCGCCCCCGGTAAGGTTTCCGGTGTTGAGTCCAATTAAACCGCACACCCCACCCCTTGTGTGCCCCCCCGTCTATTCCTTTAAGTTTCAGCCTTGCGGCCGTACTCCCCAGGCGGCGGGCTTAACGGCTTCCCTTCCCCACCGGATGGGCTCTAGGCCCACCCGGCAGGTAGCCCGCAGCGTTGACAGCCGGGACTACTGGGGTCTCTAATCCCATTTGAGCCCCCGGCCTTCGGCCCTCACCGTCGGGTCCGTTCTGGCGGGACGCCTTCGCCTCGGATGGTCCTCCCGGGATTACAGCATTTCACCGCTCCCCCGGGAGTACCTCCCGCCTCTCCCGGCCCCTAGGCCGATAGTAGCTCCCGCACGCCCTCGGGTTGAGCCCGAGGATTTCACGGGAGCCACACCGGCCCGGCTACGGCCCCTTTAGGCCCAATAATCGAGGCCACCGCTCGCGGCGGGGGTATTCCCGTGGCGACTGCCACCCCTCTTGCCCACCGCTTATTCGCCGAGCTGTTTACACTCGGCAAAAGCCCTCGGCAAAGCCGAGGGCACTCCCCGTCCCCCCGTCACGGTTTCCCGCATTGCGGAGGTTTCGCCCCTGGTGCGCCCCGTAGGGCCTCGGCCCTTGTCTCAGTGCCGATCTGGGGGCTCCCGCTCTCACGGCCCCTACCCGTCTTCGGCTTGGCGGGCTATTACCCCGCCAACTACCTGATAGGCCGCCAGCCCATCCTCGGGCGGAACGGTGGGAGTACCCACCGTCCTTTTCGGGGATGGAGGAGTTCCACCACCCATCCCCTATGGGGGATTATCCCCAGTTTCCCGGGGTTATCCCCCTCCCGAGGGTAGGTTGCCGACGTGTTACTCAGCCGTGCGGCGGGAGTGGGTTAACCCCCCACTCCCAAGCCTTCCATGGGTTAGTCGGACGGGGATAGCGGTGGCCTCCCGCAGGATCAACGGGAATTCGGCTGGGAAAATATTTTCCCAGCCGCGGGCCTATCCCCGAGAAGTACGGCCGCAGCTACAGGCCCTGCCGACGGGCTATCCCCTATTTCGAGTTATCCTCACATCTGTACCCGCGGTCGGACATCTTGGTTCATCCAAGGAATATCCCTGTCCCCAGATGACACCCCGCGGGTATGTATGTAGTATAGTTTAGATATTATGATGCCAGGTTGTGAACTGTGTATAGATATATGAATGTATAAATCTTTTTAAATATTTATAACGCCCTCATTCTCATCCATCTCCTCCTTCTTTTCTCTTCCCTCATTCTTTTTTTCTGCCACTTCCACCTAGATCTCCTATATTTCTTCCATCTTCTCGAACTCCTACGCATACAACATAATTATTTCATAAGGTTTATAAATAGTTTTATCCATCTACTTGCTACTCAGACCGTTCCGACCCTCTATCACTTTCATATCAGGGGTCTTCCATCCTCTGACTTTATTGTCTGGCTTTCGGAGTAAAGAGTTTTTGAGGGGAGCTTCATTGCTATCTAACAAAACACTACAGAAG
>JAIXNB010000024.1 GCA_020697515.1 Nanobdellota archaeon | reverse complement strand
TCTTCTTCATAAAACTCTCCAAGCAAAGCCTTCTTTTCCTTTCTTATCTTATCTTTCTCTTTTCTATAAGTTATATATGCTTTTGCAACCTCATACAGATCAAATTTAACTAAGGAAAATTCTATCAAATCTTGGATCTGTTCTACCGATATTACATCATTTTCAGAGAATTTTTCATTAATTAATCTTAAAACATAGGAAACTACTTTATCTAAAGTTTGTTTGTCATACTTACCAACCGAACGCATAGCCCTCTCAATCGCATATCTTATTCTTGCAGAATCGAACGGAACAACCCTATTATCTCTTTTTTTAACAAATTTTACTCTAACGGACTCCATTATATACAAAAACCAGAAAACGATAAAAATGATCTACAAAAATCTATTTAATATATTATTTAAAAAATATTACGCAAACCGTTTTATTTTTATATTGTCGTTTAGTATCTCTACAAGGAATATGCTCCTAGCAGCATTTAAAACTTTTGTTTTATTTATAATTTCTTCTAAACCACCCGCCTCATGAATGTGTCCATGGGCTACTAGAGAGGGAGTGTAGTATGTTATAAAAGTGTGTAAGGCTTTGCTACCTCCACCTACCATACTAGACTTTGTATACTTTGGATGTAGGTGGGTTAAAAGTATTAACTTTTTATCTTTGATTTTTTCTTTTACATAGTTTAAGAATTCTTTGATTTCTTCTTCAGAGATCATGAATAATGGAACATCTCCTCCACCTATCCCGGCAAATAATAAGTCGTAAAATTCAAAGGTTTTTTTATGTAGAACCCTAACTTTGTATATCTTTTCCCAAAATTCTATTGTTTCTGGTGTTTCATGATTGCCCGGCAAGACAATAATCCTATATGAAGGCATATATTTTAATAATTTTTTGAATAGACCTGTTGGGAGTTCTCCGAACTCTCCAAGGTCTCCTAAGAGAACAAGAAAATCTGGTTTTTCTTTTTTAATAGATTCAATTATTTTTTTTAATAATGATGGATCATTATGTAAATCCGCTGAGATTAATAGTTTAGCCATATTATCGAATCCATACTTTTGGATTATTTAAACGTTCAATCGAGAAGTTATGTCACACAATTTAAATAATTTCCCATCAATACCATTAATAAACCTTTAGATTCTTATTTTTATACTTTTTGGAGGCTCGTAATATTTTAATGTTCAGCTATCATAATTTTTTAACTCTGTTTAATATGGTAAAACTATTTCAACTTGTTTGAAATCTAATATATACAAATTTAAATCCTTCTAATTTCCAAATAAAAAATATAAATATAAAATAACTAATTAATAATTTATGAAAAAAAGTTTTATTGGTATTTTTACTCTGATTATTTTTACTCTGATTACTCTGATTTTGCTTTTAGCTATCTTTGTTTTTATTCAGCTGGGTGAAAATGAAAAGAAAAAGATTTCTATTTATATAAGTGTAGAAAAAAGATCAGATCCTATAAAAATATGGGTAGCAGTTGCCGAAAGAGTAGGAGAGTATATAAGAGTTCCGATTGCGGGATTAAATATAACCGGTAAGGTAATAGATCCTAAAAATAGAGAGTATACATTACATTTTACAGAAAATACACATCTTCCCGTACATCCTATAAATATTCGGAATTCAAAAGAAGTGTTAGAAAATATAGATGTTCTTTTCAGATATTCTACCAATTTTTCTAAAACTGAAACTCCCGGAACTTATATTGTTGTTGTTAATGTTAACGATACCCAAGAGACTGCTATCTTTTATATTAATAGGCCTTCAAAGATATTATTAGAGGTATTAGATATGAAAATTTCCAAATTATCTCCTCAAGAGAAAGAAGAGCTTAAGATAATATCCTCAATATTTGGGATAGATGTTGAGTTTAATTTAAGTAAAATAACTGGATTTGTGAACCTAACCTTAAAATTGGGAACTAATGATGGTGCATTGCCATATGAGGTTGTTATCGAAAGTGTTATGATTACACCTGAAAACTATACAATTGATTTTTCAAAAAGATATTATTATAATACTATAAAAAATAATAGAGGAATAGTTTATTTTTCTCATCCGGTTTTTTCTCAAGGAAAATATAACCTTACACTTAAAGCAAAAGGATCGTATGTCTGTGAGATATATTATGAAAATAGTGATCCTGTCAGTATAAGTTTTGACTACAGGTAGCCTAATTATTTGGCCTTGTCAACTAACCTCTCAGGGAATATTTATACGTTTTTATGAGTAAACAAAGTTGCCTTGCAAATGTAAGGCCTGTAATATACTCTCTATTAACCTAGAGGGAGACAGAGGTTGATGAACACTGAGGTGAATATCTGTTATCGATACGAGTGTTCATCGAACTCTTACTTATCTTCCTCATAATAAATAACTGAAAAATGTTTTTATTAATAATATAAAAAAGGCTCTAGTGTTTTAACTATCTATCTAACTTTCTTAGATCTTAAAGTTATCCCTCTTCTGGTTGGCAATCAGTTAAGTTGGATAAGCCAAAAAAGGTTATCTAACTTAGAAAGAATAATAATTGGGTTGATGGCAGGGAAGGTTTGGACAATACTCATACTGATTGAGACTATTGGTTTGGTAATGCTCTCAGTGATATAAATACATCTAGTCCGAAGCTCTAAAGGCATATAAAATATAACTGTTTTTACTATAATTTTATGAAATACTCTCTGAAACTGAGTGAACAGATAAAATTCTTGAAAAATGATCTAGACTTTTTTAACATTCGACCCAATAACAGAACCATATAAAAATAAATTGGTTGCAAAGATTGCAAAAGAACATAAAGACAATATTTGGAAGGTTGCAAAAGGGATAAGAAAATATTTTAAAAGAGTACAGGTTGATGTAAATTATTATTTTTCAGTGAAGTTTGTGGAAGATAACAGAGTGTTTGGCGAGTGTTCCGAATATACATTCTTAACTGCTGCAATATTTAGAAAGATGAGTTATCCAACAGTTATAGTAGATTCTATAAGCGTTGATTCTGTTTTTCAAGATCCCAAAAAAGAAAGAGTGCTTGAAGAACATCCAACCAACTTAATATATATTAACGGTAAATGGTGGTTGTACAACTCTACCAATTTTATTATAACAAGACCATAACAACTAGAATGTTTAGTCAAGGTATGATTATCGGAGCTATATATAGAGATTTATGTGGTATTAAGGTTTATAATAGGAAAGAAAAATATGGAAATTTACTTTATAATCTAGAAGATACACTTTTAGTATATTTACAAGAAGACATAATAGATCCAAAAACTATAGGGGGAGACTGGATATGATTAAAGATATAACTAAGTAAGATTATACAAATAAAAATAAAAAATCTAAATTAAAATATTATAAGAAACGGTATGAAATTTTGCTTTTCTGTTTTTCCTAAGGCGTATTTAAAAAATGGGTAATAATAATTACTTACCTTGAGGAATTTTCCCATTCCATATTACACAAACTTCATTCCTGAAAGATCTGTCAAAAAATAATATAGAACATTAACATCAATATACACTTTCATACTTCCTTTTCTAATAACTTTCTACGTTATTTTAATGATTTTTTCTCTATTTCTTCAAACGTTAAGTGTTTTTTGCCTTTATTATATCCCTCAGCTTTTTATTTTTCTATTGAAAATAGGATTAGAGTTCTTTCTATATTATCATTAAATATTCACTATTTGTGAATATTTTACCAAGCTTTGTGACTCCTTATTGTGTTTCAAATACTAAACCTATTTTTTCAGCATATCTTACTACCTCAAGATACTCTTTCCTTGTTAAAGTTCTGCAGACTTCAGGATATTCACAAGCTTTATATTTTGGTCTGTATTGAGACAACAACTGAACTATGACCCTATCTTCAAGATTCTCCTTAATCCATTTTAGTATAGGCTTCACACAACATTCTATATGGTTTGGTAAAACTAAAACTCTAAAAGATACTTCTCCATAATTTATAGCAAATTTAAAATTCATTGTAACAGTTTCAAAATATCTTGGAATCTTAGAATATCTCAGGGCACAATCATTATTTCCGTATTTAAAGTCATATAGATATATATCAACAATCCCTGCTAGAAGTTTTTGTCCTATTTCAGATTCATATGCATTTGAGTTCCAAACAACTGGTATAGGACTATTAACATACTTTAATACTTTTAGAATATGATGAAGGTTAGGGGTTGGTTCTCCGCCAACAAAATTAACATTTCTTGCACCCTCATAATAAGCATTTTCTATTTCTAGTGCTAGCTTTTCTTCTTCTATATATTTTCCATTTTCAGGATTCTGGGATATATCCCAATTTTGACAATAAATACATTTGAAGTTGCAGCCTGCAAAGAATACTGTAAAAGATGGAGTTATCCAAGATTCTTCTCCTAAATGGATAAACATTGATGATATTTTAGGCTTATATCTAACTCTGCAAAATCCTTTTTCTCCAGCTTTTCTATTAACTTTGCATCTCCATTCGCAAAACTCACAGCTTTCAGTAAGCTTGTCAGCTATAGTTATCTTTAAGTCTAAAAAACTATATTTTAGTTTCCTTAGCTGGAACTTTTCATTATCATACTCTTCTACAAATTTCATAAACTCTTGAAGGTAACTATCATGAATGTCTATTAGATCTTCTATATTTTCTTTTGGATTGAACTCTACTTCAAAGCACTTAGCTAGAATAAATTCGGGTAAAGTTTCTTCTTCTAATATTGAAACATATCTTCTTATAGTTTCCCGTATTTTTGGATCTTCTAGAGCATATAGAGCATCCGGTCTGTATTTATACCAAATCATTTCTGTAGAACTACTAATAGCATTAATATATCAGTTAGTTTTGAGCAATTTTTATATATCCACTGCTATACAACTCTTTGGTATTAAGACTTGCTGTGCAAACACTTCCTTTTGGCGTTAAGTGCCGGACGTATATCTGATCTGGTATTGAGTTCAAATTTTTCTATGTCAAAGGTATCCGTTCGCAAGTAATATCCTATCGGCTTATTTTTTGTAGTTGTTTTTCCGGAGATTTGTAAATCAGGGATTTTTGCATCATCACAAATTAACACCCTTTTTGTCTTTGAATACAGTTCATAATGTGTATGTCCAACAACAATGTTTCTAATTTTTGATATATGTTTAAATAGCTCACGGGACATGGATCGTCTATTAAAGTTACGCTTCACATGTATAATAGATCTCCGGATGCGCAAACTGATTTTAGCCAGAATATTATCAGTATTGAGTTCGTAACATACACGTTTATACATTTCATTATATTCTTCAGGCGTTATGAATCCGGTTGATCTCAGTAATGCTTCAAATCTATGCCCATGCTCAAATAAAATGCCATCATATTTTAATTGGTCATAACATTTGAAACCAAGTTCTTTAGTAATAATGTCATGATTTCCATAGATATAATAAATATGGGGATGATCGAAGTCGCTAACAACATATTCTAGTTCCATAAATGGGGTTTTGGTAAAGTCTAAAATGTCGCCAAGTAATATGACGTCATCATCCTCTGCTAATTTATGTACCCATCTTATCAGGATTTGATATTGTTCATTTGTCTTAACATGAGTATCTGCTAATAAATAAGGCATTTAATCAACATGCCTTTAT
>JAIXNB010000023.1 GCA_020697515.1 Nanobdellota archaeon | reverse complement strand
ATGTTCTGTTTGTTAATGGACAAGGTATAGCCCATCCGGTAAAAATGGGATTAGCCAGTTATGTAGGTGTTGTTTTAGATATTCCAACAGTGGGAATTACAAAAAAGCATTTATACGGGGAAATAAAAGAGAATAAAATTTATGATAAGGATAGTAATCAGATTGGATGGGTTATTAAGAAAAATGGCAAAACCATATATGTATCTCCGGGTCATAAAGTATCTTTAGAAAGTTCTAAAGAACTTGCAGAAAAAACTTGGATAAAGGGACAATATCCGGAGCCTATTAGAATAGCGGATGAGATAAGCAAAAAAGTTAAGAAGAGAAATAACAATTTATTGGACTATTTAAAATAATCTAAAAAGGATAATATAAAATGCCATCTCCATTGAAAAAAGAGATATTAGACAATGGTTTAATTATACACTCTTTAGAGATTCCGGATGCAAAAACAATAGGAATCGGGGTGGGTGTAAGGATAGGTAGCATATACGAACCTGAGGATAAAAGAGGGATTTCCCATTTTTTAGAGCATATGATGTTCAAATCTAACCATAAGTATACTACAAAACAAATAAATGAAGGATTAGAGCTTAATGGAGGAGTAGCTAACGCATTTACATCTACATTCTTAACAGCATATATCGTAGAAGTTGTTCCAGAAGGCTTCCCAAAAGTTTTAGATATCCTATATTCGATGTTTAAAAATGAAAAATATAAAGAAAGCGAATTTTCAAATGAGAAGAAAGTAGTTATTTCTGAATTGGAAAGATATGAAAATGACCCGGAAAGTAGATTATATGATACAGTTCCAAAATCAGTTTTTGGAGAGAGCGATTATGGAGATCCTGTTGGTGGATATAGAGAAACTGTAGAGAGCATAAGTAAAGAGGATTTAGAAGAGTTCAAGGCTGAATATTATACTCCTTCCAACATATTTATCTTAGTAGAAGGCAATTTTAATAATAGGCATTTAGCTCTTGTAAAAGAATATTTCTCCAAGTTAGAAGATAGAGGGATTTCCAAAAAGAAGCCCTCTAAAGGAGATGGTTCAGATATTATTCAACAAATGGACACCAAAAACCAAATATATTATGCTTTGAATTTTAAAGTTCCAATAGATAATTTTATATTAGCTAAAGCATTTGCGCGGTTTGTATCAGGTGGTTTATCCTCCCTTGTATTTCAAACGATAAGGGAAAAGTATGGAATTGGGTATCATGTATCCTTTACACCTAGCTATGTTTATGAGGACTACATGATCTATACTTTGAGTGTCCCTGGATTTGAAAGAGATAAAGAAGATTCATTGTACAAAGCTATAGATGACTTGTTTGAAACAATCCTTACAGAGAATTTGGATGAATATTATGACGGGAGAAAAAGAAGATCAAAATTACTTTATGAAAAAGAAAGAGCTAACTTGTATAATAGACTTATGTCTGAGCTAAAATACTTAGTACTATTTGAGAAAACATATGACGATATTTATAAAGAGAGCCTACAGTATTCTCTGATAGATTTTAGAAGATTTTTAAAAAATTTGGAAAACGGGAAGATAGTAAAAATAATTCCAAAATCTTGAGGTTCTATTCTTTGAAAGCCTGCATGACTACTTTTTCTCCTATATCCCAAACAACTACTCTCTGTCCTTCAGTCAATTTACCCTTTAGATCATCGGTAACCACTGCCTCGAAGGTTTCATAGGTATCCATATCCATAACCATTACTCTATCTTCTGATAAAACAGAGATTACCTGCCCCTTTATCTTTTTAATCATTGGGACTTCAATGGGATCCTGCGTAGGCTTTATTATTACTACCTTATTACCGTCAAACGATATGGCTTCTATTCTAGCTTTTGCAGATCCATGCTTTCCTGTTTTAGATGTTTCTACATTTATCACCTTATATACTTTCCCGTTGTACCAGATATAATTTCCCGGTTTCAAATCAATAACCTTTTTAATCTGAATCTCTACCATTCAACCTAAATTAACAAATATTTTAATAACTTACCTTTCAGTGTATGAACATAGAGAACATTTTGGATATTCTGGAGCAAACTGTTGAAAATATTAATGATGATCTAGCAGTTCCCAAAGTTTGGGAAGTAACTAAAGATCCTTTTTGGGTGCTTATAGCTACTGTTATATCTATAAGGACTAAAGAAGAACAAACACTCAAATCAGTTTTTGAACTATATAATAAGGCAAAAACACCATGGGATGTCCTAAATTTATCTAACAAGGAATTATTTAATATCCTAAGAAAAACTGGGTTAGCAACAAATAAAGTCAAATGGATAAAGGAAATCGCTAGGAAGTGGATTGAAAGATGTAGAAGAGTAGGTATAGTCTCCAAAGAGGATTACTTAAAGAGATACAAAGATTGTGTATTTTGTGAGGAAGGTTGGCTTTTAAGCTTACCAGGAGTAGGGCGAAAAGTTATGAATGTTTATCTAAATTTGGTTTGTGGGAAAACTGTCATAGCAGTTGATACCCATGTTCATAGAATAGCAAATAGACTTGGATGGGTAAACACAAAAACCCCTCATCAAACTGAGAAAGAGTTATATAAAATTATTCCGCAAAAATGGTGGGGGAAAGTAAACTACATTCTCGTGAAGTTTGGTAGAAATATCTGTAGACCTACAAACCCTAATTGTAAGACTTGTCCAATAAAAACTTACTGCAAATATTATTTAGAGGAAGAATAGAAAGTTTAATATTTCATCTTATACAGATAAATCATTTATGTACCTTACAGAAATATTATCTCAAATATCTCAATATTTATGGTATCTACTCCAAAAATGGCTAAATATGCTTATAATATCTATAACAAATCCGACAATAGTATGGATAACTATTCCTATTTACCTAACATGGTTTGTAACTGAATATTTCCAAGAAAAACAAGAAACATCTTTAGGTAACGCTGCAACAAATGGTGTTATAACATCCTATGTGAGCTTAGATTGGATAAGACAGATGGTTTCGGGCAACATTTCATTCTCAATAATAAAGCTGCTGTTAGCAATACTCCTAATGCTTTATGGCCTTTATGTTACATACATTTCTATAAAAAGGAGACCAGTTGCTAAAATTCTGGGTAGGGTAAAGTATGTTGCATATTTCCAGATTATGCTTACAGTACTAATATATTCTGAGTATACAGGAATTGAACTAAATTTAGATTCAATAATGGCTATATTCCTTGGTTTTCCTTTTATATGGATTGCAACCAAATTAGCAGATAAATATTTACCAGATATTATAACAAGATAAATTTAACTACCGACAGTTTATCATAGGATATAAAAAATAAACTTTGGCGCATAATTTACTTATGGCAGTTATAGTTATAACTGGAGTTCCAGGTACGGGTAAAACTACAATAGCCAAAATACTATCCAAGAAAATTGGAGCAATTTATATAAATCTCACTGGTTATGCTATGAAAAAAAGATATGTACTATATTACGATAATGCTCTTCAAACATATATTGTTGATGAGGATAAGGTGATAAAAGATATTACAGAGTATATAAAAAAGAATCCCGGAAATTATATTATAGAAAGTACCTTTGCTCATTTACTACCAAAAGATGTTGTAGATATTTATGTAGTTCTAAAAACCGATCCTAATGAATTATATAAGAGATTAAAGGAGAGAGATTATCCGTATCACAAAATATTTGAAAATATATGGGCTATGAACCTTGAAGTAATAGAAGATGAGTTGGAATATGAAAAAAAACAATACTACATTTTTGATACTACCTCAAAAGACCCCAACGAGGTAGTTGAGAGTATAATAGATATTATAAATATTGTTACTAAAAAAAGGAAAAATAGCAGGAATTAGCTATAAATTAAATAGATGATAAGTATATTATCTAACCTAGATATATATAATCAATAGATTCTTACTTTTTTATATTTTAGGTTACTATATAAAATAAAATCAGCCAGATTTGACGAGATTTTCTAACTATACTTTATAAAGATTATTTGTATATTTTTACAATGGCTGAGCCAAAAACATTATACCCCATATTAGTGCTACCAGAGAAGTATACAAGAACAGTAGGCAGAGATGCATTAAGATCTAACATTATGGCTGCAATTATAATTGGAGAGATACTAAAAACCTCATTAGGTCCAAGAGGAATGGATAAAATGTTAGTTGACGAATTAGGAGATATAACTGTTACAAATGATGGTGCAACCATTTTAGATGAGATGCAAGTAGAACACCCTGCTGCAAAGTTAATTATCGAAATAGCCAAAACCCAGGATAAAGAAGTTGGAGACGGTACAAAAAGATCCGTTGTCTTAGCCGGAGAATTATTAAGACAAGCTGAAGAACTATTAGAAAAGAATATTCACCCCACTATAATTATTGAGGGTTATAAGAGGGCTATGCAATTTGTTGAAGGAGAAGTTGGCAAAATTGCTAAGGATGTATCTATAGATGATGTTGAAACTCTTAAAAAAGTTGCAAAATCAGCTTTATCTTCAAAAATTGCAGGTATGTATGCTGATAAAATTGCAAGCCTTGTTGTAGATGCTGTGAGAAAAGTAACCTATGAGGAAGTAGGCAAATTAATAGTTGATCTAGATGCTATAAAGATAGAAAAGAGAGTTGGAGGAGGGATAGAGAATACAGAATTAATAGACGGTGTTGTAATAGATAAAGAGAGAGTACATCCAGGAATGCCAAAAGTAGTTAGAGATGCTAAGATAGCATTAATTAATGATGCTCTGGAAGTAAAAGAAACAGAGACAGATGCCAGAATAAATATAACCTCTCCAGAGCAGTTAGAAGCATTCCTAAGAAAAGAGCAAGAAATGATAAAGAAAATGGTGGATAAAATAAAAGAAATAGGAGCAAATGTTGTGTTTGTACAAAAAGGTATAGATGATCTAGCAGCACATTATTTAGCTAAATACGGAATTCTAGCTGTTAGAAGAGTTAAAAAATCAGATATGGAGAAATTGGCTAAGGCTACTGGAGCAAGGATAGTAACATCTATAGATGACCTATCTGCAGAAGATTTAGGACATGCTGAACTAGTAGAAGAGAAGAAGGTTGCAGATGAGAATATGATATTTGTAACTGGATGTAAAAACCCAAGAGCGGTGACTATATTAATAAGAGCAGGTTCTGAACATGTTGCAGATGAAATAGAAAGATCTATACAGGATGCAATTAAGGATGTAGCTACAGTAATTAAGTATGGAAAAGTTATTGCTGGTGGTGGTGCAATTGAGGTAGAACTAGCTAGAAGATTGAGGGAAGAAGCTAAGAAGCATCCATCTAAAATACAATTAGCTATGTTAGCATTTGCAGACGCTTTAGAAGCTATACCTGCCGCATTAGCCGAAAATGCAGGTATGGATACCATAGAGGTAATGGCAGAGTTGAGAGCTGCCCATGAACAAGGAAAGATATGGTATGGTGTAGATGCTATCAACTCTAAAGTTGCAGATATGTGGGAATTAAATGTAATAGAACCAGCTAATGTTACCACACAAGCTATAAAGTCTGCAACTGAAGCAGCAAATATGATCCTGAAAATAGATGATGTGATTGCTGCAGTAAGGAAAGAAGGTGAGGGTGGTAAAGGAGGTGTCGGAGGTGAAGAAGATTTAGAGTTTGATTAATCTTTTTCTTAATTTTTTAACAATACTTCTGATAAACCTTTTTGTTTAACAAACCTATTTAAGAGACAAAATCAAACTAATGATTATGTCAGAAGAGTACGAACTTGTACCAATAGATCCTATTAGAAAATTAGAATCTGAAGTAGAAGAACTAAAGCAATACCTAAAATCTCTAAAAGAAGAACTTGCTATAAAAACACATGAAAATATAAATAACAATATACCACAAGATCATCAACACTCTGAGGATGATCACCTCATTAGAGTTTTAATTGACTATGCAAAGACTAATCAGGAAATTATCAATTCTCTTATTAGAACCAATATAGAATTGCAGTCCAAAATAGCAGAGTTAGTAGTAAGTACCCATGAGCTTAATAAGGGTATTCATAAACTGGTAGAAATATTCGAGGAAGCTGCAATTGAGTATATGGAGAAGATGAATACAAAAAAAGAATCTAAAAAAGAGGAAGGCAATAATGAGTTATTGAAAAAGTTAGAAGATTTGGAGAAAATAAACTTAAAGATTGCTGAAGCTTTAGATAAGTTATCAAAATCTATAGAAAGTATTAAAAGTACTAATACCACTCATTCCCAAAGTAATATTAAGAAAATAGTACCACCTCCTATAAGGCCACCATTTCCTCCAGTACCCCCTCAGGGGCAACATTTTAGGTGAAAGTTAGATTAGGGAAAGGGAAATAAGAAAGTAACTATTCCGGCTACTACGGTTATTTTTTGATACTAACTAGAAATTGGTGTTCATGTTTACCTAAGTAAAATATTAATTTTGATCAAAATAATCAAAAACCGGATTAAGGACATCTTTAAATATTCTAAATAGTAATGATACGTTTTGCATTAAGGAAAACAAGTTGCAATCTATGTATCTAAAAATTTAAAAGTATTGAAAATTAAAGGTATGTAATGAGGAGTAAGAAAGCAATTACCCCAGTTATCGCAGTTATTCTTTTGATAGTGATGACGGTAGGTATTGCAGCATTTACGTTCATATGGATGCAGAATTTTGTACAGAACCTCCAAACTCAAACCCAGCAACAAGTTCACCAATTACAAAGACCTCGGTTTACAATAAGCTATGCTGCATACGATGGTAGTAACTTAAAATTTGTATTAGCTAACGCGGGTACAGTCCCTATCAATACTGAAGAGCTTAAAGTTACTGTAGAGCAATATGATAAGGTATCTGAAAGCTTTGAAAAGGCAGTAATTATAAATGGTAAGCCTACGTGTAATCCGAAACAAGTATCCCCAAATGGAGACACAAATTGTGAGATAAAAACTCCCAGGTTGGATCTCAAAAATAAATATTATGTAATAATTGCAACATACAAAGGTGTAACTGCACAAAA
Organism: Nanobdellota archaeon; assembly: GCA_020697515.1. GTDB lineage: Archaea > Nanobdellota > Nanobdellia > Nanobdellales > Nanobdellaceae > JAIXNB01. The sequence goes on along the minus strand of JAIXNB010000023.1, from coordinate 9,471 downwards.
TACTTTGAGAAAATAGAGAGATGAGACTGTCTAGATCACAATCACAGATAATAGGGTATGTAGCGCTAGCAGCGTTGATAACTGGAATAACACTTGGTGTTTATTTTTGGGGTGTTCCTGTTATGGAAAAAAGTAGGGCTGTAGAGGCTGTTAGTTCTGTGGAATTACAGCTATCGAGACTAGCAGATTTTATAGGGGAGGCCGGTCTGAAGGGTATAGATAAATCTCTTGATTTTTTATATAGTGGGAGATTAGAAATTAGTAGCAATAAAATTTCATATACTATTGAGATTCCTTTAGCTATATATGCAAGTAATTATAATTTAGTGCCAATAAATTATAAGTTCTTTTTTAAATGTAGTTCAAATAATACAGTATCTCCCGGTAGTTCTGTGTACTTATGTGGCAATAAAAAGTTACTAGCCACTGCAAATAATACTCATTTAATAATAAAAGATCTATTTTATAACAAAACAATTATCTTGCCAAAAGGCAACCACAAAGATATTATTGTGCAGGTTTATGTCTTTGATATAACGTGGGATGGCGTTAGATATACCTTTATATGGAAAGGAAATGTAGGTTATTTAGGATTTGAAGATAATCCACCATGTTTAGTTAATGCTTTGGTTTCTGGTTCAGGAGATAGCCAAGTGATAACATATGATTTATCTTGTAGACCACTATTAGACCCTCAAACTAGAAAGTGTATATGGATTAAAATTATACCTCAGGGGCAAACAGGAGTATCTGGAGAGGGAACAGTTACATTTAACATAAAGTTCACAGATTCTAAAATAAAAGATTACTCAGCAAAATCTACAATATGTGATTATCTAGAAGAGAAGATTGTAGCAGTCTCTATACGATAGCTGATGCCATCTGAAACTGTTGAGGCAGCATTCATTTTCTTTATTCTTTTTATTATATCTGTTTCAATAATTAATCTATTTTTAGCCTTACAAAAGAATTCATTTTCATCCCTAGACAAAATGCTTGTCGAAGAAATAAAAAACAAGATATTCTTAGCATATATAACTTCTTTGTCATTCAAAAACTCGACAATCATTCTAGATTTGTCTGATTTCAAAAATACATGGATTATTGGGAACTTTGATGGCCTTACGATAAATATTGAAGCTGATTCTACTGAGATTGCAGTTAATAACACAAAAGGTGTAGGTTATGGGAAAGTATATTTTTATAACAAAAATGGTATAATATATATAATATAATGATAGATAGATTTATAGAGAAAATTGTAGAACGTTTGGCTAAAGAAAACCTTATAAAAAAGAAAATAAAAAGACGTAAAGAAAGAACATATATTTTCCCCGAAAATGTGAACATAATAGCGCCAGTACCAATTACTCCCCCAGTTAGTTTTTCTCCAAACATGAGTATTCAAAATTTTCCGAAATTTCAAATTTATAAGAAACGTAAAAAAAAGAAAAAGCCTAAAACAGGGATCTCAATTCCCAAGATATCTACTCCAAAGTTTACAGAAAGGGAGAAAATATATTTTTACCTTGATCTAGCAGCTTCAAGCGAAAGAGAGATTAATATAGTGTATCCTGTGACAAAATATACCTTAGATGGAAAAGAATATATATTTGCCTATGCTAAGATATCTTGGGATGACAACAGAAAGTCCCTTATTTATTATGTTATCGAGCCTAGGTTAGATGAGAATCTCAATAACATAATCAAACAAACTATTCATAAGTTAGAGGATCGCCTAGATGTACCATTGGATTCTCTAAGAGATCCCTCGGTAGTTAAAGATTATGTTCTTAGAAAAGTGGATCAAATATGGGATGAATATGGTGTTAATATCCCATCAAAATATGAGCCATATGTTAAATATTACATCCTTAGAGATACTATTGGATACGGAAAAATAGATCCTCTCATGAACGATCCCAAAATAGAAGATATATCTTGTAATGGAGTAAATATCCCTATATTTATCTTCCATAGAAATCCATATATAGGAGAGATACAGACCAACATAGTTTTTACATCGGATGAGGAGTTAGATTCATTTGTTATGAAGCTTGCTTTAAGAACAGGAAGATCTCTTTCTGTCGCCCATCCGTTACTAGATGGTATCCTACCAGATGGCTCTAGAATCCAAATTACCTATGGAAGAGATATCTCCAGGAAAGGATCTACATTTACAATAAGAAAGTTCTCAAAAGACCCTTTCACACCTATAGACCTAATAAATTATGGAACTGCCGATATGGGTTTATTATCATATATATGGACTCTTGTTGAAGAAGGGAAATCTATATTAATTTCGGGTGGTACCGCTACAGGTAAAACCTCCTTCTTAAATGCAATATCATTATTTATTAAACCGGAAAAGAAGATAGTTTCTATTGAGGATACACCTGAATTAAAACTTCCTCACCCTAACTGGTTGGCGGAGGTTTCTAGATCAGGATTTGGACCAAAAGGGTATGGAGAAGTAACCTTAGTAGATTTATTGAAAGCTGCATTAAGACAAAGACCAGATTATATAATCGTAGGTGAAGTTAGAGGGCCGGAAGCATACATACTCTTCCAAGCAATGGCAACAGGTCACCCGGGCTTAGGTACTATACACGCAGATACTTTTGAAGCATTAATAGATAGATTAATCTCCCCTCCCATAAATCTCCCCCCAGTCTTGTTAGAAGTATTAGATGCTGTAGTATTTCTAAAGAGAGTAAAATATCATAATAAATATGTTAGGAGAGTGGATAAAATTTATGAGATTGTACGTTGGAATAAAAGAAAGAAAGATGTAGATAGAGTAATATCTTTTGAGTGGAATCCCAAAGATGACACATTCATTTCGCGAGAATCTGTTCTATTAAAAGAGATTATGGAGTTCAGGAATTGGACTGAAAAGGAACTACAAACTAATTTGAAGTTCAAAGCCAAGATATTAGAATATTTATGGAAAAATAAAATTAGGTACTATGAAGATGTGGCGAAGTATATTGAGCTATATTATTCCAACCCCGAAGAATTATCTAAGATAGTACACGAATAAAGAGCAATTACAATCTTATCCGTGGGAAAATCTTCTCTAGATCTATTTCTGATAAATAATATACTTCATTATCTCTTCCTAAAAAAACTTTCATGTGGTATGTTTTATTAGTAGTAAAATTAAAAGGTATGCGTACCCATATTGTTGTAAAACTATCAGTTAATATATAGGTTTTCTCATCTGTTATTTTTAAGACCTTCCCATAGAATTCAGCTATATACGGGAGATTCTTTTCAGAAACCTTAGATAAATTATATATGATGTCTTTATCTTGCTCTTCCTTGATTAACTTATCATTATTTACAAACAAAGCTAATGTCCTATTTCGAAGAACTATTGCATTTCTAATTCTTATAATTTTTCCAGGAAACAATATGCTCTTTATTTTTAATGCATCTTCCTTTAAGATAAGTTTAACTTTTCCTGTATCATCATATACTTCATATATAACTATATTTTCTTTCTCAACAATCTTTTTACCAACAACTACAGAAATTTCTGAGATTTTCAATCCCGAGAATAAATCCGCAATTTTCCATCTAGTAAAATCTTTTATAGCAATACCAAAATCCTTTAAAACTAGTAACAACGCTGTTTTGTCATCAATTAAATCATAAAATTGTTTTTTCTTCTTTTCAATTAAAGACTTTAGTTCCCCTTTAGATATTCTCAGGAGATTGGAAAAATAAGAGAGATTATATGTTGACATATATAAACCGGCGATTATCCTTGCCTACACTCAAACACTCTATCATTATAAGGTTGGCATACTATCACTTGTCCGGTTGCACTTCTAATCGTCACAGAACACGGAACATTAATTGGTTTTTGCCAACAATGGAGGTTTTTCTCTTCCTGACTCAATTTTCCATCATTGTTTAAATCAATAGGAAATACAGAAGTAACATACCTACTATTTCTAACTATATCTGTAGTTAAGGTTCCCGCAGCCTCCATGTTTTTTAACTCTGTACAATATCGGTTACACGTAGTTCGCGCCGTTTCTAAATCTATTCCAGAAGTTTGAGAACCAAGGCCTTTAAACAGTTTACTTAAACTCCCTGTAGTAAAACCGACAACTAACAGTAAAACTAGCACTGCTAGTGCTGCTAATACAATAGTATTCAATGGAAGACCTTGACCTCTTCCCATAGATACTATTTTAGCTTTTTTCTCTTATATAAATTATGCGAATATCTCATATTAAAATTAGAGTAATAGCCTATGATTGGGATGATCCAGAAGAGTTAAAGAAAAAACTATTAGAATTTCTTGAAGGACTACCAAAAGAAGATCTTGAGAAAATTGAAATTAAAGAAACAAAAGGAACTGGCTTGGTTAGTACCTTCCTCACAGTTTACGAACTAAATTTAAAAAGTAAGAGACACATAATAACTTTCTTAAAGAATCTAATAGAAAAACTATCTAGTTTAAATGAATTATACAAAAATATTAACTACGATGAAAATTATAGTATGTATATAAGATTAGACAAAGATCTTCTAGTGAATAAGAATATTGCTAAACCTGTGTATGCTAGAGATGTATTCCATATAAAAATAAGTTTTAATATGCCTCATAAAACTGAAGAAAAAGTACTAAATGAGCTTAAAGGAGTAATTGACAAGTTATCACAGAAAAAATGAGGTTCATACACGTGTCAGATACTCATTTAGGGTGTGAAATCCCAATAGAGTTTAGGGATATTAGAAAAGAAGATTTTGTTAATGCTTTTAAACAAATTGTAAACTTTGCAATAAAAGAAAGAGTAGATTTTATAATACACTCTGGAGACTTTTTTGACGACTATTTTAGGATATCTTCTGGAATTCTTGAAGATATTATAGACAGTTTGATTAAATTAAAGGAAAGGAATATTCCTATAATTCTAATTAAGGGAAATCATGATGTAAAAGGACACAGACAAAAAATGATAAATATTCTGTCAAAACTAGATTTGGTAAGAGTAGCATCATCTAGAGAAGCGGTGGAGGCGAATGGGGTATATATATACGGAATATCGGAGCCTGCAAATGTTGGGGGAGAAGAGTTGAGATCTCTTTATAAAAATATTTTGCCGAAGATAAAAATCGAAAAAGATGGGTATGCTATATTTATATTCCATGGAGCGCCAGATATCCTAGTAAGAGACTCATTTGATCCTAGAGTTGTTCCAGTATCAGTTTTGCCAAAGAACATTGATTATTACGCATTTGGACACTTCCATTTTAATAATTTGTATAAGGAAAATAATAAGATATTTGCTCTTCCAGGTTCTACTGAAAGAACAGAAATATCTAGAAGAGAAGAAAAATCCAAAAAAGGATTCTATATTATCAATGACGGAGAAGTAGAATTTAAACCAATTAAAACAAGAAATATTGCTATTATTGAAAGAGTAATTAAAGATGAGAAAGATGTTCAAGATATAATAAAATATATAACTTCCAAAAGTAGAGGAAGCATAATAAAATTAAAAATAAGATATAAAAGAGAGCTTTATGAGCATATAAAATTAAAAATAGAGAAATTATTGGAAATGGGATACATGATAATAGAAGATTTGTATCCAGAGGACGAAGATACGTTGGATTTGGATACAGAGCTGGAAAAATCTGTTTTAGAAGATATAATGGATAGACTACTATTCCCTAACAAGGAAGAAGTAATTAAGATGTTTCATAAGATAAGGGAAATAATGGAAGACGTATATTCTGGAAAACAAAACGATATAGAAAAAATTAGAGATATATTAAGAAGAAAATTAATAAAATGAAGGTTATTTCTTTACATTTAAAGAATTTTAAGATTCATAAAGACAAAAACATTGAATTTTCAGAAAAAAACTTAATAATAGGCGAAAACGGTACTGGAAAAAGTTCTATATTCCATGCAATATTGTTTGGCTTATTCGGATCAGAATCCAAAGAATATTTAAATGTTAGTAAAGTTTCCAGTTTAATAAGGGACTTATCATCAGAAGCTAAAGTTGTTTTAAAGTTAAAAAGTGAAGAAAATATTATAACTATCGAGAGAACAATAAGAAAAGAGGGATCTACTTATTCTATTTTAAAAGTTAATGATGATATTGTGGCAACAACCCCGCTGCTTGTTAAAAAGAAAATATTCGAAATTCTTAATATTAATAGGGAAAATAAAATTTTGGACGTACTTTATATTCCCCAAGGAGAACTTGGTAAATACGTGAAACTTTCTGGAAAGAAGGAGCTTACAGAATTAACAGAGAAGCTTTTCGACTTAGACTATTACTCAGTGATGTTAGAGGTAGTTAAAAGAGTGTTAAGAGATTTATTAATTGAAAAAGAAAGAATCTCAACTCAAATATACCAGAAAGAAAGAGATATACAGAAATTCAGGAAAGTATATGGAGACAAAAGTATAGAAGAATTAGAAAAGCTAGCTAGAGAATATGAATCCATACAGAAAGAATATTTGAGATTACAATCATTATATACAAAGATTTCCTCCCTTTTGCAGACTATTGACTACAACTTAATATCAAAAAAACAAAACATTATTTCAAAGCTACAACAAATTGATAAGGAGATCTTAGAGATAGAAGAAAAAGTTTCTAAAATAAAGACAGAGTTAAAATCTTTAGAATATTCAGATATTGATAGAAGCTTGTTAGACATAGATATTCGTGATTTGGAATCTATGCTTGAAGAGATAGAGCAGCAAATTAGAAATATTGATAAGTATTCTGTTCAGAAGGAAATAGAAGAATTAGAGATATTACAATCATATATAAATCAGTATATTTCGCTAAGATCTATAGAAGAAGAATATTTAAACACTGAAGAAAAGATATCCAGTTTAAGGGCTGAATACACATTTTTAGAGAGTAAGATACAAGAACTTAATAATATTCTAAAAGTTATTAGGGACAAAAGATTCTCCAAGTGTCCAATTTGTGGCAAATTATTAAATGATGAGGAACAAAATAAAATCAGAGTAGAAAAAGAAAGAGAATTAGAGCAACTATTGAAAAAGAAAAGAGAAATTTACTTTAATTTACAAGAATTAAACAAAAAATATGCTACCTTGAGATTTAAATATAATAAACTTAATGCTTTAAAAAGGATACTAGAAGATAAAGGATTATCAATAGATAATTTAGATAATGAAAAAGAGAAGATAATAAAGAACTTAATGGAGCTAAAAGAGAAGCTTAAATCTATTGAAAGATATGAACTTCTAAAAAGTACTATAAACTACCTTAAGAGCAGAGATTTATCTAATAGCTTAAGAGAGTTAGAGTTACTGTTGGATAATTTAAAGAGGGAAAGACTTGATCTACATAGGACTTTAGAAAAAATTGAACTAATGGAGAATAATCTAAAAAAAATTAATGAGTTATTATATACAAACAACTTTACGAACTTAGAGGAGTTAAAGAAATACATAAGTGAGCTGGATAATAGATTGAAGAGTTATGTTGCGATCAGTTTGAGAGAATTAGAATTATATAAAATGCATTTGTCAGAAATAGATGAGCTAAAAAGAAAACAGCAAAATATAAAAACGAATATATCAACGTTGAACTCCTTAAAGACTGTTTTAGAGAGATTTATTATGTCTTATAGAAAAACTGTTGCTAAGAGGCTTTCAGCAGCCTTTAACTATTATTTCAAAAAGTTGTACATATATCATGATATCAAGGAAGTTAAATTAGAGTTAAAATATGAGAGACAAGAGTGGAAATTCCACTTTTATGTAAAGAAAAATATAGATAATAAGGAGATCTGGAGGGATATAAGAGAGGCTAACCTCAGTGGTGGGCAGGTGAAGATTATGGATTTGGCGTTTAGACTCGCGCTCGCTTATATATTAAAACCTAATTTCAAAGTTTTGTTGTTAGATGAACCTACGGAATCTTTAGATGAAAATGTCAGATACTCCTTAGCAGAGCTTTTAGATAATTTAAAAGAATATCAAATTATACTTTGTACTCATGATGAATTGTTCAAAGAAAAGATTCAAGGAAAGGTGTTCGAGTTTAGTAGAAAAGGTCGCTAATTAATAATAGACAAGTAAAGCCGCCGGCGGGATTTGAACCCGCGACCTGCCGGTTACAAGCCGGCCGCTCTACCGCTGAGCTACGGCGGCAAGAGATATATACTATTTTTCTTAAAATTTAAATTAAAAACTTTTATCTTAGGAATACGTAAATATTTTTATGAGAATTAAAATCTTTTACGAACGAGAAGGGAAAGAGAAGGAGATAGAATTTAATGGAAAGACTGTACGAGACTTACTAAATTATTTGGGATTGGATTGGTCTAGGCATGTTGTTATAAAGAATGGAGAAATAGTTACGGAGGATGAAGAGATAGAAGAAGGTGATTATATAAAAATTCTTGATGTTGTATCTGGGGGTTAATAAATCGGCGGGGCAGAGATAGATGAGTAAACATGCAAAGTCTACTCTTACTACAACAATAATAAAAATATTTAATAATGAAGATATTTTTAAGACGCCAGATTAGGAGATATAGCAGTGTTCAATAGTGAGATCCCAGAGGTATAATAAAAATATTGAAATATAAATTAAGAAATACCTTGTATTAAATATGGATAAAGTGAAGAAAATTGTTTTATCTCTTGGGGGATCTCTGCTATATAAAAATGGCTCTTTAGATATTCAGTATATAAAATCATTTACTAACCTAATTAAAGAATACTACGCTAAGGGATACTGGTTTGGTATAGTTGTTGGAGGTGGTTATATAGCAAGATCTTTTCAGGAACAGTTAAAAAAATATTTAGACGCAAGGGGGTTAGATTGGGTGGGGATCAGAGCTACACATTTAAATGCAGAGATACTAAGACAGCTTCTTAGAGATATAGCGTTTGATAATATAATAACCGATTATAGAAATATTCCTAAGACTGATAAAATTCTTGTTGGAGGAGGTTGGTTACCTGGATCATCTACAGACTACGATACTGTATATTTAGCATATAGAACTGGAGTAAGGGTAGTTATAAACTTATCAAACGTTGATGGAATACTAATTGATGGGCGAATCATAGAAAAAGTATCCTATAATCAGTTATTAAGAATAGTTCCAGAGTGGAAACCTGGTTTACATTTTCCTATAGATAAAAAGGCGCTACTATTCGCAAAAGAAAGAAAAATGACATTTATCCACATCAATGGTAGAAATTTAGATAACTTTAGAAATCTATTAGATGGAAAAGACTTCATTGGTACTGTAGTGTCAGATTCTTATGGTATGTGAGCCTCTCCACCCCAAGGACAGAGCTTCCTCCGTTCAACCACCCTTTACAGTTACGATTTCATACAGAGGTTCTGGGATTCACTCCCCCACCGACGGACTCATTATCCGTCGAGCTATATCTCTATAATCATAAAAGTTTCTGAAGATATAAGTTTTAGACTT
>JAIXNB010000022.1 GCA_020697515.1 Nanobdellota archaeon | reverse complement strand
TTTGAAGAGATCCGAAGTATAAAGCTATGCGGCGGCCGGGATTCGAACCCGGGTCACGGGCTTGGAAGGCCCGCATCCTACCACTAGACGACCGCCGCATCTATTGTTTTTAAGTTATCTCCAAACAATTTAAATCTTTGATAAAATATATTACTGTTTTAAGTAAATTGTTCTTATAGGATAAGGTATATCTATTCCTTTCTCTTTGAAAACTTTCCATATCATTGTATTTACTTTATCTATGGTAGTTAATTTATCTTTCAAATATACCCAAAATCTAATTTCAAATATCAAAGCAAAATCTCCAAACTCTAAAAACAGTACTTGTGGTTCAGGATATTTTAGTATAGTATTAATCTTGCTAATTACTTCCTCCAAAATTACTTTTTTAACATAAGAAGGGTCAGTATCATAGGAAACTCCTAATCTTAACGATACTCTAACAATATCATCTGGTAAATTGTAATTTACAATATCCGACTTTAGTATGCTTGAGTTAGGTATTGTTACAACTCTATTATCAAACGTTTTTATTTTTGTATTTCTTATACCTATCTCCCGTATTTCCCCTAAATATCCATCCACTTCAACTATATCTCCAACTTTAAATGGAGGATCTAAGAATATCAGAATCCCTGATAGGATATTTTCTATAATATCCTTAAGTGCAAAACCAACAGTAATACCAATCAAACCAGCAGAAGCTAGAATTGGTGTAACATCTATGTTCCATATGGATAATACCACTAATAAGACAATAAAGGATATTAAAATCTTTATTATATTCTCTAGAACGCTTATTACAGTGCGTATCATTTTTTCTTCAGCGTAAGGAGAACTCTCTACAAACTCTATGACTGGTTTTATAAACCTATAGAGTACCCATGCACCAACAATAACCTCTAAAGTTCTGAAAATCTGCTCAACCCAGATATTATGATAAAATAACGAGACGATGTAATCAAATACTAAAATAGCTACGAATATCCATAAAGGATTTGCAATGGAGTCTATTATCTTTTCATCTAACTCTGTCTTAGTTTTTAGAGCTAACTTTTTTAAGAAAGGTTTTATAAAAGGTCTAAACAGTATCAAAAATATTAGAAGTAGTATTATCTGATTGATGTTTTCTACAATTGTCATTTTTGTTAAAAATTGAACAAAGATTTAAAAGATAGTCGGATGTATCAGGATTTGTTTAAAATTTTAATTCTAGGTATTGTTTAAACATTGTAATAAAAAGAACACAGTTATATATATTTTTGATTTACACAATTTTTATGATACCCTGGATTAAGAAATATGCTCCAAAAAATTCTGCAGAAATTATAAATCAAACAGAAGCTATCCAGAAAATTAAAACGTTTATATTAAAATACCCAAATGTTCCAAAGAGAGCCCTTCTTTTATACGGACCACCTGGAGTTGGGAAAACGTCTTCTGTATATGCTATTGCAAGGGAATTAAATTACGAAGTAGTTGAAATGAATGCCTCAGATGTTAGATCTGCAAGAAAGATTCATCAAATACTAGATGAGGCTATGAAAAGTAGACCATTCTTTTATAAGGGGAGAATTATATTAATTGACGAAGTAGATGGCATGGTTGGCAAAGAAGATATGGGAGGTCTAGGTGCTATTATAAACATTATAAAGAACTCAAGATGGCCTGTGATACTTACCGCTAATGACCCATGGGATCCAAGATTTAGAAAAATCAGAGAAGTTTGTAATCTTATAGAATTCAAAAGACTATCCACTATAGACATTTACAAAGCTTTAAAAAGAATAGCAGCCAAAGAGAACTTACAAGTTGATGACGCAGTTTTAAGAGCTTTAGCAGATAGGGCGCAGGGGGATTTAAGAAGCGCAATTAATGATCTACAAACCTTAGCAGAGTTAGGAAGGCCAATAACTATTAAAGATTTGGAAATTCTCGGATACAGGGAGAGAGAAAAAACAATATTTCAAGCGATGGGTCAAATGTTCAAAGCAACAACGATATTAGGTGCCACACTCCCATTCTCGGAAATTGACATGAGTCCTACTGAAATCGTACCATGGATAGAAGAAAATATACCAAATGAATATGAAAATTTAGAAGAGATATATGAGGCTTATATATGGATGTCTAACGCTGATAAATTTTACTCTAGAATTTTTAGAAGACAATATTGGAGCCTCCTAAGGTATTATACAGTCCTTATGTATGCCGGTGTGGCTCTATCAAAGAAAAAGAGATACAGGAAGTTTACTAGATATAAAATGCCAGAATATGTTAAGAAACTTGCACAAACTAAGAATTTGAGAGAACAACTCAATAAAATTGCCCAGGAGCTAAAAGAGAAACTACATGGTTCTACAAAAAGAATAAGAGAAATCTATCTAAATACTCTAATACTCTTTTTAAAAAATAGACCAGATCTTGGTAAAAGATACGCTAGAATATTAGGATTAAAACAACCACAAATAGAATATTTATTAGAGGCTGTTAAGAGATTATGAAGATAAGAGAGTTATCTAAAAAAGAAATAAAGGAGATATTGCAGAGAATTTGTGAAGAATATAGTATAGAACCTTGTACTCTGAACTTTTTGATCAGAGATTTCGCTTGGTTTATCACTAAAGAAGGGAAGGTATTTATCTTACGAAAAGAGGCTAAACTATTTGCATACGAGAACCCTGTTCAAAGATTCGGATTATATATTGCAAAAATTGAGAAAGACGGTATAAGGTTGAGTATAGAAGGAACTCACATATTTGGACCTGTAGCTAAAAAAAAGATATTGGAAGTAGATAAAATCAAATGGATGGTTGGAGAAGATATAAAGGTAAATATACCATATGAGAAAGGATTCTATATAGTTAAAAATGGATATGACTTTCTAGGTTCCACAAAAATCAAGAATTTTACTGCTAAAAATTTCTTACCCAAAAATAGAAGATTACCAATGAAATTCAATTTAAGGTCCGAATAACTAAAATTTTACCCTATTATGGAATTAATTTCCCTTATTATTGCTTCAAACCTTAAAGCAAATATTATAAACTATAAGATTACTATACATTCTTAGTTAGCACCTACCAATCTATGAGGGAATCCGAGAATGAGGTTGGTGATATAGGTAAAACAATTTTTTAGAACCAGTATCCCTTTATTTTTCCTTTTATCCAATCATTCAATATCTTTATTGCAGACCTCCTTCTCCAATCTTTCCCTTTTATTTTATATATATTGGATATTTTTCGCAAGAGATCCTCTAGATCCGCGAAGTCTATTTTATAAGATTCTCTAATAAATATTTTTGGAAGTTTCTCTATTAGATATTCTACAACTTTCTCAGGATACTCTAATTTTTCAGGTCTTACTACCCCCAAAATGGCTAGAAGGTTAATATCTTTAGGATAATATATTCCTGGAGTGTCTACCAGATAATGCTTACTAGATAGTTTTACTATTTGTATACCTTTAGTAAACCCAGGAATTGGAGCTGTTCTAGCCCTTCTCCTCCCAACAAGTACATTTATAATTGATGACTTTCCAGTATTTGGATATCCAAAAAGCCCTACATATATTTTTTGTTTTTCCGGAGAGTACTCTTTAATGAGGTTCCTAAGAACTCTTGTACCTTTTCTAGTTTTAGATGATACATATACAGTTGGGAACTCTGATTGAAATTCTTCTCTAACAGTCTCTGCAAAATCTTCAGGCACAAGATCCGCTTTGTTTAATACCAAAATTATAGCTTTCCCTTTTTTAGTTATATATTTTTCTAATTCATAAATTCGGGTATCTCTTGGCATCCGGATATCTATCACTTCCAATAGGATATCTGATCTATTAATTACATCCTTTAGGATACGTACAGAATTATTCTTTATTAAAACACTCATATTAATATACATGTTGGATAAAAGTTTATGTAGAGGTCAGCTTGAGTTTAGACTCTTCATTGTTCTGAGCTCAAGACCATCATCATATATTTAATAGGGTACATTAAAAAAGATAAAATAAATTGAAGTACGCTAATTATATTCGTGTAAGACATTTTTTGGGAAAATGTTTAAAAATAGCTGATCTATTATATAGTATGGCAAGAAGGGGTAAAACTTTGAAAGAAGTTATCTTGGAAGTTCTATCCGAGCCAAGAACTTTGGAGGAGACAATTAAGTTAGTTAAGAGTAAGAAGCCAAGAACCAAACCAAGAGTTATAAAAGCACTAATAACCAGATTGAAAAAGGAAGGATTAATTAAAGAAAAGGGTGGCAAACTAGTAAAAGCATAAATTCTTCTGTTTTTATTTTTCTCTGTTATCTATAACACTCTATCTAAAATTAACCAAAATTTGGTAAAGATCAGAAAATATGGTTTCTTCATTGGTCCGAAGAACCGATGGTCATCATCTATAAAAGTTTTTATAAAATAACTAAAATATAAACATAAACTCAAACTTCTGGGCCCGTAGTCTAGCGGTAGGACGCCGGCCTTGCAAGCCGGAGGTCCCGGGTTCGAATCCCGGCGGGTCCAACTAAAAACTCTTTTTTCATTTGAATTTTGGATAACCCTTTGGCCTATGATAGAGTGAGGTTGTATTTGAGATATTAATTAAAAACAAAAAGGTAAAATTGCTAATCTATTTTCCTTTAATTAGGATGGGTCTTCCCTCCAGAATACTTCTTAATATTTTTTCCCTTGCAGCTTTTATTAAATTAGATATACTTACTCTAGAGGCTCCTAAGATTTCTGCAATTTCCTCCATCGTTTTATTCTCTAATTCATGTAATTTCCATGCCAAAAATTCCTCGGGATATATTACAGTGGGGTTGTTATCTTTAACCGGAACAGGTATTAATTGATAATCAAATTCTCCCAAAAATTGGAGCGCTTTCCACCTCCATCTATACCTCCTCTTCATTTTAGTATTCTTTTATTGAGATTTTAAAAAGTGTTGTAATATCTGTAAATTATTTTTTATTACTTTCTGCGAAATATTCAAATTATTTTTTACAAATGTAAAGATATGGGATGGGGCAAACGCTTCGGTTGGAAGATATGGAAGAAACAATCAGAAAATATAGCAGAAGGATATGGACGGGGTCCCGGTAGAAAGTGTTGGAGAATTGTACAATTACTTGCAAAGATAAAGGGAGAAGATATAGGAAAATATTTAACTACTCAAAAACCGTGTTGGATTGTATTACAAGAAATACTAGAGAAACTTACAAAGAAGAAAAAGGATAAACAAGCCAAATAAACAGCACAACCCATTTATATTTTTTATTAATATTTAAATGGTGATATAAATATGGATCTATTTAAAGTTAAAGGGGTGCGAGAATGTATTATCCGCAAGAGAGTTAACAAATTTGTTGTAGAAGTAATGATTGATGATTCTATAGAATTGACCCATATCAACAATACAGGTAGGTTGCAACAATGGTTATATCCAAACAAGATTGGTTTTTGTTATCGAATAGATGGAGAAAAACTTAGATACAGATTATTTGCAGTAGAATATAAAGATCTTGCTGTAATACTTGACACCTATATACATATGAAGAGTTTTGAATATCTTATAAATAAAAGAATCATTTTAGGAAAATGCAATATAGTTAAAAGGAACATAAACTTCTACGGTGCATTGTTTGATTATTTATTGGATTGTGGGGTAGCTGAAATAAAAAGTGCTACGTTCAAAAGTGGAGAGTTTGCGGAATATCCTGACACACGTTCAAAAAGAGGGGAAAGACATATAAAAATACTAAAAAAATTATCTCAAGAGGGCTATACTACTTATCTAGTCTTTGTATCTGGAATACCTGATGTCTTAAAATTTAGAATAAATAATATATACGGAAAGATTATTTCTAAATTATTGAAAGATTCTAACATAAACTTATTATCATATAGCATTGGCTATGACCCCGATACACAATACATAAAGTATATTAGAAAATTAAATGTTTTTATTTGATTTTTTCTATTAAAATTGCAGGACATACTCTTATAACGCCATCGATTCTTTCAAGATTTTTGACTAGCTCATTTATTTCTTTATAATCTTTATATACTATTTCCAACATTATATCATGATCTCCTACAGAAGTGTATATACTTTGTAAAATATTTTTATCTATCCTGCTGACTTTCTCTAAGACCGAAATCATTCTCTCAGGAACAGTATCTATTCCTATCCACGCGACATTGTATCCCAGTAGTTTATAATTTATCTTTATTGTATACCCTTCTATTACTCCTTTTCTTTCTAGTCTCTTTACTCTTTTTCTAATGGCCGCTTCACTTAACCCTAAAATCCTAGCTATCCTAGTATAAGGTGTTCTAGCATTTTCTGATAATATTTGCAGTATCTTAAGATCTATTACATCAATGTACGAAGATCGTACCATACTTTTTAATATTCGTACAAAGCTTATAAGAGTTTCTTACCTAGAGAATCTATGGAAGAGGCAAGAATTCCGGTTTTAGGAGAAAAGTTCCCAGAGGTAGAAGTAAAGACAACACATGGAATTATAAAGTTGCCAGACCATTACAAGGGCAAGTGGTTTGTATTATTTAGCCACCCTGCAGATTTCACGCCAGTATGTACTACAGAGTTTGTAGAATTTGCAAAAAACTATGAGAAATTCAAAGAGTTGAATACAGAGCTAATAGGGTTATCTATTGACCAAGTATTCTCCCATATTAAATGGATGGAGTGGATAAAAGAAAAAATTGGAGTAGAGATACCATTTCCTATTATAGCAGATGATCAGGGAGAATTAGCAAAGAAATTAGGAATGATCTCCCCGTATAAAGGAACTAACACAGTAAGAGCAGTATTTATTGTAGATCCAAACGGAGTAATTAGGGCAATATTATACTACCCACAGGAAACTGGTAGAAATATCACTGAAATATTAAGATTAGTAAAGGCTCTACAAACAGCAGATAAACATGGTGTGGCCACTCCAGCTAATTGGGCAGTAGATCAATTTGAATGGAAATCTGGTAGCTTAGTAGGAAACAATGTAATAATTCCTCCAGCGTCTAGCCTAGAAGAGAAAAAGGATAGAGAAGAAAGAGCTAAGAGAGGAGAAATAAAGTGTTTTGACTGGTGGTTCTGCTATAAGCCGCTATAAACTTCACTTTTTATAATTTTTATACCTGGAAAATATCCTACTTTATAATATTTTGATGTCTGGGGATACATATTTACTATTTATTAAACAAAAAGTAGAAGAGGCAATCGAAGAATTCAATAAGACATTTAAGTCCAAATGTAAATTGATAGACATATCTAGAGATGAAATAAAAGTTCTGTTTAGCAGACATATATGTTTCACATGCGGAACATACGATTATTTCGAAGATATGGCATTAAAGATACCAAATAAGTTGAATAAGGAATATGGAGTTGTAATGTATGTGCAGCAAGATGATGGAAGCTATATTGTTTATTTTAAACCGAAGAGTAAGATAAAGGCGGTAAAAAGAGATATAAGAGTATACTTATATTTTTGATGAAACACCATACATATCTTGTCTATCTTCTGAAAAATCTAAAAGTAGAAGATATAAAAAAATTAGAGGAGAACTTTGATGAACAATTTATCGCGTTAAAATACTTATATAGAAATATAATTGATAAAAAGAGATTTCCAGTACTTGTAATTCTAAATGCACTTGTGTCCTATCAATTGAATACAACTGGTGAAAATTACTGGTGGGAATTCTCAAAATATTTTTCAGAAAGAAGAGTTATAGATGATGTACGCTCGATAATATTGTTTTTGAAAAATTCTAAAGGAAATAGAAGGTTTATAAGTTCCAAAATCAAAAGATTGAAAAAGATAAGAGCTTACATAAAGAATATTAAGGAGAATTATTCAGAGTTCTATAATGATATGACAAAGTTTAGAGATTTTCTAGCAAGCGTGATGAAACAAGATAAAAACGCTAAAACAATAGTATTTTCTGTTAAAATGTTTGGGTACGCTATGAGAATATATATGAGAAAATTTATTCCGTACCCGTTTGATATTGCTATACCGGTTGATTCTAGGATCAAGAAAATAACTGCAAAGTTCACGGAACAAGACCCGCTCTCTTTTTGGTATGTGATAGCTAAAGAAGTAGGAATCCCCCCATTACATATAGATAGTATTATTTGGACAGTGTATAGGAAGGATGTAGAAGAATTGAGAAATATACTACCAGAGAAGTATGATACAATAAAAAAGATAAGAAAGCTTATTATTTGAAAATTTTAGTTAGATTTCAGCCACCGCTATCCTACATCATTGATCAGTATCGTTGATCCCTCATCACAATGAACTATTATTCTTTATTGTGTAGATATAAATTAGGGCTGTTATAGCGCTTATCGTACTATTTAAATTATTTCCTATTTTAGGCACCTACTTGTGCCAATATATTCCAGCCTCGGACTTAATATATCTATAAATGTGGGCCCGGCGGGATTTGAACCCGCGACGGCGCTATGCCACCGGGACCTGAACCCGGCCCCTTTGACCGCTCGGGCACGGGCCCCTTTTATTAATATTTAAATTAAAATCCCATAAAAAAATTTATTATTCCTTCATTAAACTTCTGATATCCCTTTGTGAAGTAAACAACAGTCAAATATATACCACTCATAATCTGAAGACTTGCCCAAAAAGTAATATTATGTTAGGAATTTTTCTTTTTCAATTTTTTCGGGCAAGTATTTTTCTGCAACGAATTCTAAAGATTTTGATGCTAGAGCATCCTGCTCTATTTTTACCTTCCATTTGAGCATCTTTCGGAATTGTCTCTGCCATGCCTTATTATTCTTAAACCAAGGATAACTCATTAATTCCTTTACTCTCTTTTCATCAACTTGCTTGAGCTTCATAGTTACATTCCATAGATTATACTCTTCTATGTCATCCATTGTCATACCGATAAACTTTACATCAGGTGTTGCCAAATATTCTGAAAAGTGAGATAGTTTCATAGACCCTCTTTTAATTACAGAGTATATATAGAACCCCCAAGGATCTCCATCTGTAAATACCAATACTGGTAGTCTATGCTCATATCTAAGTCTATGTATTAATCTTCTTGCCCCTCTAGAAGCTTGACCTTTTACAGATATCAATATTGCCCTAAGCTTTTCAGGTAATTTCTCCTCTACCAATCTCTCAAATAACGCATCTTTTTCCACTACAATTACATAATCGGTATTAACATCAACTATATCTATGTCTTCTATTGTTGAGGGAATACTCCACCCACCCATACCCAGTTTAGCACAATTCCACTCGTCACCTCTCTTTCTATCTCTCATTGTTATATCCCCATAAACAGATCCTCTTCTATCGGCTTTTATGTGCATTTGTTCTCTAATTACCCCTAAAGTTCTCTCTAGATCCTCTATTATAGCATCAGATTCTGCTTGTTCCTCGAATGTGTTTTCATTAACCACAGGAATTGTATGTTTTAACTGGTAATAGACTTCTCTGAGAGAGGCTGTTTTATCTTTCTCCAACAGTTCCTTAGCTAAAGCTGCAACCATAATTGTTTGAGTGAATTTCCTAACATGGCCTAAATTAAAGAACTCTCTTTTTCCCAAACTCTTTTTAAGTCTTATGATATCCTTTCCAACATCATATTCTATGTTCTTTAAGCTGCCTCTTACTATAAATTCTATTGATGGCGATCCAAATTCAAATTCTTCATAGATCTTTTTAGCAAGATTTTCTATCTTTTTGACAACAGCTTTTTTGTTCATTTTTGTTATTTGGCTTTAATTTTTTTAGTTTTACTTATTTCTTCCAATGCTCTTTCAATAAGTTCGTTAATTTCTTTTTGGGTAAATATTTTACTTTTAATAATATCTTCCAACATTTTCTTAAGAACCTTTTTAGCCTCTGTTATCTTATTTTCTTCTACTAATGACCTAATATCTTTAACAGTTCTTAATACTTCCACAAGATCTTTCAGAAGCTCCTCTTTTATTCTTGAAATAATTTTAACTCTAAGTTCATTTTCTGGCTTGTCTAATATCTTTGCCATATATCTTGCCAGTTCCAAGCCGTATCCATATAGAGCCTTATACTTTTGCTCTATATATTTCAAAGATTGCTTTTTTCTGACATATATTGATAGTTCCCTGAGAGTTTCTTTCAAGGCTAGTTTAATTTCTTTAACAATCTCTGGGTAAGGTGCTATAGCTTCTTTAGATTCAGATGTAAATGGGATCCAAACAGAGGCTATATGAATCATAATTATCAATGGCTCATATGGGAATTCACCCTCTTTACCATTTAGACCATATCTTCTCCAGTTTATAGATTTAACAGCCTCTGTAATTGCACATTCTCCAGCTTTGTATAATAGTGGTACTCTGTTTGCAAATCTTAACAATCTAAAGTTTTTAATATTCCCCCCATATGCTAGGCCTACCTCTACTACAAATGGAATACCTCTATATACCGCGGGTTTCCTAGTTTTTGCTGCAACGAATTCTGGATCGAACATTTTTATTAAGCTATCCCTTATCAATTCCTCACCTAAGATTACAACATACTTAGCAGAGATTGCTCTTACCTCTGTTTCCTGCATAGCTTCATATAATTTCTCTATTTCTTTGGAGGATAAAGACTTAGGATCTCGATTAGGGTCTAATTTAGCTTTTTTTAATATTTCTAGGGCAGTTTTATGTCCAATTGAACTAAACTCCTTAATTAAAAATTCTTTTAGTGTCATATGACTTGTCTCTTTAAGCATTCTCTCCAAAACCCCTATTTCGATTCCATGGGGATGAGGTTTAGTCTCATATAGCTTCGGGACATTATTTGTTATTCTTTTATACACGAATTTTTCCCCTTTAGGATTTATATATACTATAGTGGCATGGGGATTTGCCAAGGCTGTTAAGCGTATATACTCATCAACAGATTGTCTACCTTTTTGATAGTTAGCCTTTAATGTCACTTCCACGATAGTTCCGTGCTCTTTTTTCCAGTCTACTTCTTTTTTCTTTATTACTATTGGCGTATTTTTGTTTACATCTATTTTTATCTCAAATTCGTAGGCTTTACCGCCAGGAACCTTCGATATAACCTTAACAGGTTTACCAGTAGTAAGTTGTCCATTGAGAACTACTGCTGATGCCCCAATACCTTGTTTCCCTCTAGTTGATACATATCTATGGAATTTAGATCCGAATAGAAAACTTCCATAAATCTCTGGAATTTTATCTGGAGGTATACCTGGACCATTATCCTCGACTCGAACTTTATATATCGATGGTTTGAGCTCATCAATTCTTACTTTAATATCCGGTAATATTCCTGCTTCTTCACATGCATCAAGAGAGTTATCTACAAGCTCTTTTACGGTGATTAAAAGATCTTTTTTAGAGTTTTCGAATCCTAGAAGATGTCTATTTTTTTCAAAAAATTCTGCAACAGATACACGCTTAAACTTTCTATAGAGTTCAGTCTCCTTTTTTGAAATATTCATACTCATCCAAAAAATTGTAATTTATGTTTATAAGCTTAAATAGTATTCAGCTTCCCTTTCTTTGTTTTTTAAATGCCTTTTATAACTTACAGCAAAATCAAAAACGGAGGAATGAGGTGATCCCTTTATGAGTTTCCTTATAGATTCATATGCTGCCTGAGAGGATATTTTATCTCCTAATATATGAACAAATCTATCATCTATTACTATTTTGGCCTTTGTAAGTTCTTCTAACATACTTTTTGCTTTCCCCTTCTCTCCTATTACTCTAGACAACATCCTTAATAAATGGTTTGATTTTTTCTCTGCAGCTTTTTTAACATCTATAACCAAGTATTCCCAATCTTCTGTAATTATTTTTATAGCATCTTCAAACCTAAAACCTGCCTTAATAGCACTAATTACTTTATCTAGTCTATATAGAAAAAAGTAGTCGTCATGTTGTATTATGATTTTATGATCTGTTTTTAGGAACTTTATATTATGTTCTGATAACCATTTAAGGAGTTTATCCACTGTAACTTGAGATATCTCTTTCCTCTCTATTTCATATTGATATACCATAAAGTTATCTTATTTAAATAAACTATATAAAATAAAAATAGCAGTCTGATAATCAATATTTTCGTTTTTGATATTGAAAGAATTTGAGTTGTAGAATTAGTTTATTGGTGTAGTAGTTATACCAAAAGTTCGGATAACAACTTCCTTATATTCATATCTTTATTGATTTTGTACCATTCCTTTGTGTTTAACCCGTCCTCTAGTGATACTCGTTCACTTCTATAAAATATTCCTACAGGTATTTTGGAGTCTTCCCTTAAAGTATAATCCCACTCTATTGCCTTCTCTAGAGCTTCTTTGAAGTTTGTTGGATTATAACCAATATCCTCTAACTTATACATCCTACTTTCATAATAGTTTCGAGTATTGTGGAATGTTATACATGGTTGTATCACATCTATAAAGCTAAATCCTCTATGCAAAATAGCTTCCTTTATTATATATTTAAGATGATCTGTCCATAAAGAATACCCTCTTGCTACAAATGTTGCTCCAGAAACCAAGGCCAGAGCCATAGGATTAAGAGGTTTTTCAAACACCTCCCTTCCTAAAGATTTGGATTTGTAACCTGGCTCTGTTGTAAAAGTATGTTGTCCAGTGGTTAGCGCAAAAACTTTGTTGTTATGTACAATTAAGGTAACATCTGGGTTCTCTTTACAGGCTGAAATAAAATGTTCAAGACCTTCATTATAAGTGTCTCCATCTCCCTGAAATACAATCACTTTTAATTTAGGATTTCCTAGTTTTATACCAATTCCTAAAGGGAGAGCTCTGCCATGCAAGCCTATAAAAGAACTAACATTAACATAATCCCCAATTTTTCCAGCACACCCAATCCCAGATGTTACAACTACATCTTCCTTATTTATCTTGCCATCCTTTATAAGTTCCTCTATGGCTTGTAAAAATGCTGTTAATATACCAAAATTTGTACAACCAGGACACCAAGATATCTCATATTTACTCTTAAGATCAACCCAACTGGTCATTTTTATTTTTTGTTTCCGATAAAATATATACAATATAGAACTCGTTTCCAGTTGTGACACATTATAATATTTGTAACAAATTGGTTCAAAAACCGTTTCCAAATTTTAGTATCATTTAAAAAGTCGGAATGTAGAGGTATCACTTAGAACACCCCGATGAAGTCTGTGTACGGACAGAACGGAAGAACTTCTCAAGGTAGATGAATATTACTGTTTATTTTCTAAA
>JAIXNB010000021.1 GCA_020697515.1 Nanobdellota archaeon | reverse complement strand
CCCGCCCTAAAGGGCGAGGCTTCACGGTTGTGAGATTCTCTCTATTATTCTTTTTTCTATATCCTCTTCAGCTCCTCCAACTTCAACATCTTTGATTATCTTAACTATTGCAGGATTCTTTGCAGCTAATCCAACTATTAAACATTTTCCAGTTTCTAACTTAGTCAAAGCTTCAAAATATTCTCTGGACAAATATGGACAAGTCTTCCTTATAAATTCCAGATCGCGTGGATTTATTATTTTCAATAGTAAGAAAGTATTAATCTGGGAGATTATATCTTCCTGTATCTTAGAGGGAATCTGTGATACTAGTATTAATCCTAAACCAAATTTTCTTCCTTCTCTCGCTATAAGAGATATTTTTGTAGATGTTTTAACATCCTTAGAAGCAAATCTGTGAGCTTCTTCTATAACAATACCTAAAACATCTGCATTACCTTCAAATTTCCATCTTTTGTATTTTGTATATACAGACTCTAACAGAATATCCAATAACATTCTCTGTTCTTCTATTGAAAGAGGGTACATATCTATTATAACTACATTAACTTTAGATTCCACAGTTTTCATTATAACTTCTTCTCCATCGAAGCTGAAGTCTTCTTCCATCTTTGTAGTACCCACCCTAAGATCATCCATTATCTTATCCATGAGATATAGTAAATCTTCACCAGAATCTTCCACGTTCCTTCTAAATAACCTCCAGTCAGAAACTCTATACAATCTTGCCTTTAAGGATTCTATTGTAGTTTCTTTTGTATTTCTAAGAATGTTATTAACTTTAGAATTCGAAGTTTTCTCATCTAACCAATCTAAAAGCTCTCTAATAGTTTCCGGCTCAAGAGATAACAATTTAGATAATAATTTAAAGACATGGACAGCTTGTTTTCCAGACACCCCTAAAATCTCCTCTACATAATCCTTAAGGATTCTTGGCTTAAATTTCCCAACGACAACTTTACCTTTTAATCCTCTTTCGCTCAGAACAGATTCCAAGAATTTCTTTTCCTTTTCATCGAATGTAATTATTATTACATTGTCAAATGAGGCTATATAATCTCTATGGATATCAAATATCACAACTGGAATGTTTTTATTTGTTAATTCTTTAACAAGATGTGCTACTGTGGTAGATTTCCCCGAACCGGTAATTCCAAATATCCCTGTATGTCTTATCACTAACTCTTTAATTTTTAGATAAATATCATATTCTTTTTTCAGTAAATTTATTTTCCCTATAGGAACTACAAGTCTTTTGTCTTCAAACGAATACAACTTTTCCATTTCATCCTCGGAAGGTATGTATATTCTATCACCAGGTAAAGGGGGAATCTGAGGTTTTTCTGATAAAACTACTCCATTTCTAATACATCCAATAAATATAGCTTTTCCGCATATCATATACTGGGGTTTTTTTAATTTACCATATAGATATTCTATAGCTTTATACTCAAAGAGCCTCTCTTCTTCCATTGCTACCGATGATATATCCTCTATTAAAGCAAAATATGGGATTTCATCTATGTAAATCTTTAATATACCTCCTATACTAACAAGATTTCGTTTAGAAGGATCTATAACAAAGTAGAAATGCTCTGGAGAAGCCTCCTTTATTATATACCCAACTTCTATTCCTTTCATCTTTATTATTAATAAGTCCAGTATTAAAATGTTAACTATTAAAAGCCAAGTTTTAGTATATATAATAGAAATCTACGGATAGACGGTTAAATGTTTAAGTGATAAGGATTTAATATGTAGGATCTTTAAAGTTCTTATTTTGTTTCCCAATCAACTGTTTTGCTAAGTCCTAAACTATTTTTTAAATAATGTTCTAAGATATACTTCTCCTTAGAAGTTACTTTCGCTCTATTATGAGCCAACTTAAGTTCCATTGGATATCTTTTTTGTTTTTTAACAGTACTGCACAGGAATTCAAGTATCTTTTCGTTGGGAGTATTTCCAAAAGTTTCTAATCTGTATATGTGGTCTCCATCTCTAGGTCTAAAATATAGAGCTTTTATCCCTCCATTTATAACCGTTATATTTGGTCTCATATCCTGTATAAATATCTGAGTATAAAATTCTTCTTCTGGATATTTAGATAGTAATAACATAAAATCTGAGTTCTCTGAATTTGTATTTGAGCATATAAACTTCCCGCCAAGAATTCTCTTAGCAATAGAAAAAGTATAAGTGTTAATAATCTTTTTAAAATTTATTAAGAACTCTTCATATCTGCTCATTATCTTATCTTCAAGTATCTTATATTCTATACCATTACTATAGAAGATAGCGTCTGATAAAAGTGACCCATCTATTACTACGAATTCTGTATCTGCTTCTACAGCAAGTCTATACTCTAGATTTTTCGAAATAATCCCAGATATATCTGAAACATCTAATATCTCTAATTTTTCTCCTTCATAAGATTCTGCATAGAAGAATGTATCTGATAACAGTAAAAAATCTCTATCTTCCTTGATTGTGTAAGGAGAAACTGAAACAGCTCGAGAATAAATGTATGCATAAGGACCAATTACTCCGCTAGCATAACTGGAATCTATATAGGTAACATCTAAGTCTTTACAGACACTCTCTTCTAGATTAAGTAATTCAATGTCAACCTCATACTCTCCCTCTTTCTTCTCAGTAGTATTATTAACATTGTTCACTTCTTTAAATATCAATTCTAAATCTCTTTTTGATAACATATTTCTTAGATTTATATAGTCAATATTATAAGCATTCGCCTCTGTTAAAGTAATGTTAATTTTTACAACTGAAACCCTCTCCCTTTAGGACGAGAGATGGTCAGATTAATATAATATAAATAAGATAGTTATAAAACTAGTCCTCTCTCCACTCTAAAGGGAAGGGGTTCCAAATAGAGTAGAGAAATTTATAGCTATATTCTTTTCGTTCGATCCAGGATAAGTTTCCGATCTATCAATCTTTATCCCTTTACAGAGAATTTGAGATTGTAGATGACAAAATAGCAATCTATAATATATATTTTAAACTTTTCTCATCCCTTACCTAGAAGGTATGGCTTTCGGTTATAATGTAGATCTAGATAATATTAATTTTGTTTATTTAATATAAATTTTATATATAATTTTAATTTAGTTATATAATGAAGTATGCCAAATTCATAGTATTGATAGTTTTAATGTTCATAATAGGTATTGTGTATCTATTGTATGGTAAATTTACGGATACTTACTTTATAGATACTCACAAGTTACATATAAAGTATGTAGCAATAAATACATACAATGTAAAGGATGAAGCGATACGGTTGTTAGATAAACAGTATATGGATTATTCTATAATATTATATGACACAGATGAATACCCTATATTAGATAATAGAACTATTGAGGTATATAATAAGTTTAGAAGAAAATACAAAATAAAGTTTCTAGTAAAACATAATTGGTATTTTACTGATAAAAAATGTGAGTACTCCGGTACATATTATGGAAGATCTCAATGCTTCAGATTAGACTTTGAATATTTTAAAAATTTCATAGATACATATAACCTAGATCTAAAGAACATTCTATTTCATATAATTGTTAAGGAAGAATGGAACATTCCAAAACAATATATAGTTAGCTTACTTAATAATATAACTAATTATTGTACCCGGAAAGGTTTCAACTGTGGGTTTATAACCGATGACATGTATCTGCTAGATAGCGAAGAATTGTACGATGCATTTAATGTAATATGTTCGAACTCTGATATATCTTGTGGTGTTGAGTTAATTAAAACGTGGGAAAGTAGAGAAAAGTACGAGAGAGAAATATCAGAAAAAATATTAAGGACAGACTTCGACATTATATGTGCAGATATTATGACAGATTTAGAAGGAAACGCTCTCTACCTGCTAAAATATGCAAACTGTGTATATGAAGTCATTGATAAGGATGATATTTATTTTCTTAAAGAAATAACAAAATATACTGCATTCAAAGTGTTGAGCTGTACTATTTGCATTGACATCCATCCACTATTTTTACCTTCCTCCTAAAGGAAGTTACATTTTATCGTTTATCCTTTTAAATAATCTTTAGAGCTCGAAACAGTTTTCAACTCTGATAGCACCATAAAAATGCATCGATATAGAAAACTTTCTCTACTCAAATATATCATTAGTGAAAATATTGGACCTTGAAGGATTAATTTATAATACTATACTTATGGACAAGCAAACCTCTATGTATCATAACCTAGGACACTAAAAATAATGGTATCTACGGATAAGGAAATTGTTATTATGCCTTAGGCCTTTAGGGAAAAAAGTAATAATGAGCCTTATCAGCAATTGAAATGTGTAATAATATTTTCTGCCGAATACCACGAGTGAACATACCAAAAAAGATATGTTATAAATGTAATATCCTTATGCAAGATTCTTGAATTTATAAAGTAGTATTAAAGCGTTAGTTAGAATCAATTAGAGAAAAGAAATAATGGAAAAGTCAATACGGTTGCAGGGTTCGAAACAGTTTCTAATTTTAGTAACATTTAAAAAGCTGAGATGTAGAGGTATCACACCAATCGACCCGTGAAACCGTCGCGAGACGATGGAGCGGGGTGCTCCCTGCGGGTGCCCTGTCCTAAAGGGCGGGAGGAGGTCAGATCAGCTATAGAGATCGCTGTATAAATGTTTGTCCACACGAATTCATATTATTCTTGAGGAAAGGATAAATACCGTGGTAGAAAGTATTGATATAAGTATTATTAATAAATTTAAGGAAATAGAAGAAAAACTTGGTAGGAGCGAAATATCCATCGTAGAAGCACTAAAACAGATGAAAGAACTAAAGGGTGAGTATGCCAAAAAGATTAAAATAGATGAGCAGCATATTTAGGAATCCTAAGCAACCATGGCGCGCGCTTAAGAATAAATATCTATAGTTTCAGCATTTATATGCACTTTCTGAAAGTGAAATTAAAGAGGACTGTGCTCCTTATTAGAAAGCTTGCTGTTGGATATAGTGAATATTTGGTTGTTAAAAATTATTATCCTATAATAAAAAACGCTGTTACAGTAGTTTATTAACGAGCTCAATAAAATTTAGATGGATTAAAACCAACACTCAGCTAAAATTAATTTATTTTACTTGCGAGTTAGGATAAAACTTATATATTGTTTTGAGATGTTTCCGATATAATGGATATTGAGGGAATACATGTGCTTTTGTGGAGAAAACCTACTATTGAGGTTCTTGGAGAGAAGAAATTAAAAGATATATTCGAAAGAGGGATAGAACTCAAACATTATATAGGGTTTGAAATATCCGGATTTGTGCATTTAGGAACAGGTATATTTTCTGGGGCTAAGATAAGAGACTTCCAAGAAGCAGGCATTAAAACTGAAGTTTTCATGGCAGATTGGCATGCTTGGATAAATAATAAGCTGGGGGGTAATATGGACATTATAAGAAAAGTTGCTAAAGGTTACTTTTCCCATGCAATAGCAAAATCTATAGAAGCTGTAGGTGGAGACCCAACTATAACCGAGTTTATTTTAGCTTCGGATATATACAACAACGATTATTGGGCCGAAGTTATTAAGATTGGGAAAGAAACTACATTAAGCAGGGTTCTAAGATCCATAACAATTATGGGTAGAAGAGAATCAGAATCAATTCCTTCGGCCTGGTTAGTATACCCATTAATGCAAGCTGCGGATATTGTTTTTCAAAATATTAATATAGCCCATGCTGGTATAGACCAAAGAAAAGCCCATGTGATCGCAATGGAGTATGCTAATAAAATAGATTACCCTCTACTTGCAGTACATCATATCCTAATTACCAATTTAAGGTTATCATGGGACATCTATAGAAAATTAAAAAAGGAGAAGGATAAGAGGAAGATTAAGGAAGATCTATCTGAATTAAAAATGTCAAAATCTATACCCGGGTCTGCAATATTTATACATGATTCTGAGGAAGAGATACTATCTAAAATAAAGCAGGCATTCTGTCCTATGAAAGAAACAGAATTTAACCCTATCTGGGAACTAGTTGAATATGTAATATTCAGAGAACAGGAGAATATTGGTCTTCTCCTTATAGCATTAGAGAATAGTATAGTAACACCTAATGAACTAGGGCTTCCACGTGTTGAAAAACATGAACTCGTTAAAGTAATTGAAGATAAAAATAAGAAAAATGAGATAGATTGGGATTTGGTTTACTCAAGGATTGAAAGAGAGTTTTCAGATCTTTATGATTTAGGGTTTAAAGAGATAGAATTCAAAATAATAAATGGGAAAACTAAAGAACAGAAGGTCTATACAAAGTTATGGGATTTAAGGAGAGATTGGATAAGTGGTAGAATACACCCATTAGATTTAAAGAATGCTGTAGCCAATTGGCTGTTAAAATTACTGGAGCCCATTAGATGTTATTTTAAAAAGGATGGGAAGAGATATATAGAAGAACTACAACGGATCAAAATATCTAGGTAACTGGACGAAAGCATGATCTATTAGGGTTAGGTTAAATCTTATAATTATTATAATTATTTTTTATAAAAGTATATAGAGAGTGATGATATTGTTGCGATCGGAATCAATGAAGAACCGCACACTCGCTGATGATGAGATCCATCGGGGCAGAATTTTTATGAAGAGCGCCATCTTCTCTGAAGAGTATCTCGTTGTTCCCCTAAAAGGGTATAAATAGTATAAAACTGGAATTAAGAATATATCATCTTAAACTTCGGTAGTTATTTATGCCCTAACAATATTAGTTTTATCTCACATGCTCTACACATTTCTCTAGATGTAGGATATCCACAATATTTACATGGTTTCAAATTTATCCTATTTGTCTTTTTATATGATATCTTTAACTTATTCAATATTCTCAAATACTTGTTAATGACTTTTTTATGAAAACCTGGAAAATCTTCTTCTAGTTTATATAACCATTTCCTTATTTCATCTCTAGTTTGCCCATATATATAAGGACATTCTACCCAAGGAGGATCTATTTTGTTTATCAAAGCATAAATTGTAGTCTCTTTTTCAGTAACTAAATAGAATGGTTTTATTCTAGGCACAAAATCATGTTCCACTATTCCAACTATCGGCCCACCTTTAACAAAATCTTTGATATTCCCCTCAAAAAGGTTTATGAATATTGTTTGAACCTCATCATTCAGATTGTGAGCTGTTGCTATTTTATCTACACCTAAATCTTTAGCAGCTTTCCACATTAACCACCGTCTCCAAACCCCACAAATTGTAC
The DNA here is from genome assembly GCA_020697515.1 of Nanobdellota archaeon. Classification (GTDB taxonomy): domain Archaea; phylum Nanobdellota; class Nanobdellia; order Nanobdellales; family Nanobdellaceae; genus JAIXNB01. Next base: position 1,408 of record JAIXNB010000021.1, on the reverse strand, counting down.
ATGGCTTAAGTCTTCTTTCGATTTTTACACTATCATCTAAAGTAAGCCTAAAGTAATCTCTAAATTTATAGACTTTTATTTCCCAATTGTGTTTTTTGGCAAGATCTAAAAGATAGTTTTTCAGTTTATCCCTATAGTTTTTTATCCCCTCATCAATATGTATCCCAACCACATCTATCTTTAAATCTTCTTTATATTTATCCAAAAGATATAATAAGCTGACTGAATCTTTTCCTCCCGAAACTGCTACCGCAATTTTCTCCCCGGGTTCTATTAAATTGAAAATTTCTATAATATCTAAGATTCTTTTCTCGAAATACTCAATAAAATGTTCTTTACAATATCTATTTTCACCATCATTGTAAATTGCTTTTTTATTGCAAAAGGAACATTTCATTCTAAGCTTTTTTATCCTTGTTTAAAAAATGTTTTGCATATGTATTACTATTATGAATTAAGATATTTGGATCCTTACTCTAGACACTCGATCAGCATATTTCCTAACCCTAACCCAATCTATTCCATGTGCCGAATCCCTTCCATCATTAGGACAGTTAGAGCCTCCAGTACCAGCTCCAAACATAAAATAACCTTTCCCATTAGGATCCCAAACATTAGCTTCAATAGTATCTTCTAAATAACCATTAGCCGGATTAAGATCTTTATAATGAACTCTAATCTTATCTCCAGTTAAATAAACTGTGATTATACCATCATTTAAATCATATCTCTTGTTATTTCCATAAACAGTTATAGAGGCTTTGACATTATCTTGATTAAGGATACACCATCCTGTGTCATCATCAATGGCTATACCTCCTAAATTATATGTACTAGAATCATATGCATCTGTGAATATTTCAACTACGAGTCCTTGCTTAGTACCCAATGGATGGCTACCAAATCCCTTACCACACCCATCTCCAGGAGAAGCGCTATTCCCATCAATAACCAGAGCCATTCCATCCCCATCATAACTTGTCCCACAAACATAATCTATCTTAAACCTAAAATCTATTACATACATATCATTATATTTCACATTAAAATTCTTTGCTTTTATATTACAACCCTTCCCGTTGCTTTTCTTAACCAACCATAGTATACCATTTTCTGCTTTACATTCTAAGTTTGGATCTTTTTTAGCTCTATTAACTTCCTATTTACTTGTATTCAATATCTTAAAATCATCTTAGAACTCAAATACTTGATCTCCATTCACAGCTTGATTAGTATCTGAAGGAAATATACTTAAAATAGTATTTCCATTAGCAGGTATATAGGGGACTTTAACCCAAATAATATCTGAAGGAGTAGTATTACATTCTCCGTTGGGTTGTTCGTAACAGAAATTGATAGGATTACCTTCTTCATCTAGCACTTTGATTAATGAAGATGAAGGTAAGAT
>JAIXNB010000020.1 GCA_020697515.1 Nanobdellota archaeon | reverse complement strand
TGGCCCGACAAAAGATATTCTAAAAAATATAATAGTACTCATTTTAGATATTATTCTACCTCTTTAAATTTGATTAGCGGAGTTTCTTTTCTACTAACGTTGGTGGGATATAAATACACTATCTCTTATAGACCACACAAAAATGAATATAAAATATCTATTACAACAAAAAATTACAACAAGAGATTAGATATAAGAATTAAGGAAGAGTCTTATGGTGATTATGTATACGATTTAGGGACAGAGGATAGTATGTTTGTAGATGCTTGTGGTATGATCTATCTACACAATACAGACTCCATATTTATTTTAGTTAATAATAAAGATGATGCTTTAAAGTTTTTAGAAGAAGCTAATAAAATTTTACCTGATCCCTTGGAATTAGAGCTAGAAGATTTTTATATACGTGGAATATTCGTAGCTAAAAGATCTAAAGAAGCCGGAGCAAAAAAGAAATATGCATTATTATCTGAATCTGGTAAGATAAAACTTAGAGGATTTGAAGTTGTTAGGAGGGATTGGGCACCTATTGCAAAAGAGGCTCAAGAAACTGTTATAGATATTTTACTTAGGGAAGGAGATGTTAATAAATTAATAAATTATTTAAAAGATCTCATACAAAAGGTAAAGAATAAAGAATTGCCTTTAGAAAAGTTCATTATAAGAGAACAATTAAGAAAGAGGTTAGAAGAATATAAAGTAGATGCTCCACACGTTGTAGCTGCAAAAAAGTATAAACTAAAAGGTTATAAAGTAAGATCGGGTTTTATTGTTGAATATGTGATATGTCAAGGTGGTGGTAAAATTTCTGATAAGGTAAAACTTCCAGAAGAATGTAAAGGAAAAGAATATGATCCAGATTATTATATTAATAGGCAGATATTTCCTGCCGTGGAAAGTATTCTACATGCTCTGAAAATATCTAAAGAGCAAATTATATCAAAGCAGAAAACAATAATGGATTTTTTCAGAAAATTAAGAGATAGAGGGAATTTATGAGTTGCTTAGGTAAAAACCTGGGTGATTTGCTATTCTTGCTCTTCAATGGTAACTTTTTAAATAAACAAAATTAAAGAGTTAAAGAGCATATTTCTATAATGTCTTTGAGACTCGATAAGATTGAAGTGTTATTTATATGTAGATCACTAGATCCCAATCGCGTGGCTGGTGTCTACAAATCAGCATGGTACATCTATAATACCTTAAAAAAATATGATGATATAAGAGTGTTTCCTTTTTTCATTCCAAACAGTATCAATATATCTGGTTTTATTGGAGAAACAATAGTATTTTTTCGTTTACTATCTAAGATCAAGAGAAAATTCAACAAAGGGAGGACAATTGTATATGTTCATAATCCCGATGATATTCTACCGTCCCTCGGATATATTCTAAGATATCCAACTATTCTTGTACTACATGACATAATCCCTTTGTTTAAAAAAGACAGAAGATTTCTCTATAATTTGTATTTTAAGTTTTTACACATTTTCCTTAGAACTTTAATTAAACATAGAAAAATCGTTATTATGGTACCATCAAATACTACTAAAAGAGATCTCACACTATATCACTTTATAAAGAGTAGAGTATTTGTAAACTATTGGGGAGTTGACACCTCAAGATATAAACCCATACCCCATCTCCAGAAAGAGAAGTACAGTAGAAATAGATATATTATTGGGTTTTTGGGCGGATGGTTAGGAAAAAATAAACGAAAAAGAGTAGATATCTTGCTAGATGCATTTATTAAAATAAGGCAAAATTATGATAATGTAGAGTTGTGGCTTGCGGGAAAGTACCCTAAGTGGTTTTTAGAAAAGAATAAATTATCGATAAGATATTTTGGTATCCTAGATGAAGATGAAATTCCTGAATTCTACAATAAGTTGGATATATTTGTATATCCATCTGAATATGAAGGATTTGGAATGCAGATTCTAGAAGCTATTGCATGTAAGACTCTTGTCTTAGCATCAGATATACCTACATTTAGAGAATTTCTACCAAAGCAACTATTATTTAAATTAAACTCTAATAGTCTCGCAGAGAAACTGATAGAATTTTTAGATAAAAATAAAATTAGAAAATGGACAGACCGTCTGTATCATAAATATAGTAAGGGGAAGTTCTCATGGGAAAACACTGTATATAGATTATATAAAATTATTAAAAAGATAGTATGAGTGACACATAATTCTATCTATATATGGAATCCTCCGCCACAGACTTTCTATGGAGATAAAACTAAAGATATAAGAAGAAGTATAACTTAGTAAATTACTCTATTTGGATTATTTGATTGATCTGTAGATGCAGGTTATACAAAAAACTATATAAATTACTGTTTTCATCTCTCTTTTGCAAATACATAATTTGCAAATGTATCATTATTATCAAGCTTCATTATAATCTTGTATCCTTTTTCTTCAAGCAATTTAATCGCTCTTTCTTTATTTGGATTATCATACCAAATTTCTATCACTACTATAGGATTACCTTCCTTTAAAACTTTTTCCATTCCTTTTAAAACCATATATTCTGCACCCTCCACATCTATCTTAATTAGAGATATATCTTTGTAGGATATTTTTAGTTGCCCTATTATAAAATCTAAGGGAAGTGTCAAAACTGGTATATATCTTTCTTTAGGTACAACTAGAGAATGCTTTCCATCCCCCTCTTCTGATAGATATAGTTTCAGGAATGATATTCTATCTGCCAAGGCGATATTTATTGGTAAGACTTTATCTTCTAACTTGTTTATACAGATATGTTTAACTAAATAGGAAAAATTGTATGGATCTGGCTCGATTGCAATTATCTTTTCAAAGTTTTTTGAAAGCAGAATGGAGTACCTTCCAACATGTGCACCCACGTCTATGAATATCTTTCCTCTTATGTTCATTAAGACTTCTATAGTCTCTTTTTCATAATATGGTAATATATGGGTTGACACTAAAGATTTTTCTGAGATAAAAGTGAATCCTTTGTATCTTACCTTATAGTTAAGGCCCGCCCAGATATGCTGGAGTATATATTCATGACCATTTTCCTTTTTAAATATTTTTGCATACAGATATATAACCATAGAATAAATTGGGAATATAAATTTTGAGGATATTCCATCGACATTTTTCCACAATAACCAAAACTCTTTAAGGAGTTCTTTTAATATATTTTATTCGTTCTTTGTGTTTTCCTTTATCCATTTTAGGTATATCAGGATAAACAAATGTAAATTTTATAATACACCTAACTAATATTTATCAAGAACTCGACATTGATAATATATAGAATTTTAAAATACGCCAATCATTGCCATCTTCTTATAATTCCCTTGATTATCCCAATTACATATGCTGTGTAGCGAAGCAATAAGAGTAAGGGGTATAATAATAAGGAAGATAGTCTTTTGGTTCTTATAAGTCCATAGATAGACAACATTATCATAAAAAATACAATAATAAAAACCATCCTATAGAACATTAGTGGGTGTATAAATGCTGATAATAACAATATTGCAATAAAGATCCAGTAGCTAAGGAAAAATAATAGTAGTTTTTTATTTTTAATTAAGTTCCCTTGTACGACATCTCCAATTGCGTATCTTTCGAATTTTGTATAAAATTCTTTCAAATTACGAGGCATTTCCCACCAAACTTTTGTGTCTACACAAATCCATTTGAATCCTCTTTCTAAGACTTTATAGTTGAACTTAGTATCTTCCCCAGTAACAAAATCCTCTGGGTATCCTCCAACATCCTCCCACACATACTTGAAATATGCAGTAGCACGTGCAGATGCTCTTGACGGAATTTTGCATTGATCTTGTTTTACTAAAAAAAAGCTAGCAAAGTAAGATATGTTATTTATATGATGAGGATAATACCTTCCTTGAACAAACTCAGCTTCAGGTACATTCTCTAATTCTTTGATTGATATACCTTTTTCTTTTATATATGATAATATGTCTTGTTTTTTCATTTTAAATTTTTTATAATTATTAAGTAAAAACTTGAGCAACGGTTTAATCATTTTTTTAACATAATCGTTTTCATATTTACATCCAGCGTCAGATGTAACTATTATCCAACCTTTTGAATTCCTTATCGCAAAGTTCCTTCCTTTAGCAATGTTAGCACCATCTAATCGATAAACAGTTATTAAGCTTGGATATTTCTTTTCATATTTTTTTAGTATTTCAAATGTTCCATCAGTAGATCCACCATCAACAATTATTATCTCATCGGGGAGTATACTTTGGTTTAGTAGAGATTGAATATAGCTTTCTATAGAATCCTTCTCGTTTAACACAGTACTTATTAGAGTTATAATAGTCATTATCTCTATATTTCATAACTAAATTTATCAATGTATTTAGTCAGAGTATTCTTATTCTATTGCAGATTCATATACTTCTTTTAGCACTTTGTTCCTTCTCCGTATACTAAATTTTCCATATTTTATTTCTTTGAAAGCCCTTCTGGACATAGATTTAAGGAGAGATGGATTTTCTATTAGCTCAGAAATTTTATCTATATAATGTTCAATCTCGTTCTTAGATCTAGGAATTATAAATCCTGTTTCATTATCCGTGATGAGCTCGCGCCTTGCAAACCCATCAGAAGCAATTACTGGCATTCCAAAACTCATGGCTTCTAGAATAGTAAACCCAAATGTATCTATATATCTCGGATAGATATATATATGAGCTTTTTCAAATAGCTTAAATAAATCCTCTTGTGGCATTATATCGTAGAACTTTATAAAATTGTATTTTTGTGAGACGTTACTCGGAACTGGAGCTACTATGATAAGTTCAACACAGTCTTGATATTTCATATGCAATATTTTATATATTTTATAAATTATGTGTTCGCCTTTTAGCATAAAATATCTACTAGTAAATATTATTTTGAGTTTATTATATTTCTTTCTCGGATATTTATTGGTAGGAACAGCAGGGTAGACTACTTTGATTTTATCTCTTATTTTTTTATCACTTCTAATCTCTTTAGGTATAGAATTGTATGCTGCATAAGTCCATGGTAATATATACTTCAAGTTCTTTCGTAAAAAGAGTTTTTTGATTAGTTTCTTTCCAATAACCCCATATGCTGACTCTGAAGAATAAGATAATATCCAATAGTGCTCAAAATCTATCACATACGGTTTATCAGTGATAAGGAATGTGTGTGAAGAGTGATACAAGTCTACATTAAAATGCTTTCTAGCCTTTTTAATTTTAGGTAGATTTGAATATTTTAGAATCTTATGAAATAATCGCTTTATCTTTAGCCGGGATAAAAATTTTCTTGATGATGTAATCAAAAGCTTTTTATTTTTATTTAAGAACAGTACTCCTTTAGGAGGGTATTCCAATAGGTACTTGTAATAAGCTGAATCTATATCGCTAATTGACTCTACTAGAACTCTTATCATAACTTAATAAAATTTTAACTATCTTTTTAGTTAACCCGGGTTTCCCATATGGATTTTTAACTTTCTTCGGATACTCACCATTTAGAAAACCTCTTATTTTACTTATTGTTGGATCTACCTTTAGTTTGGATAGATAATTTAATCCTGTTTTTAGACCCTCTGTACGTTCAGTCTTCAACCGGAGTATAATCGAAGGCACTCTAAATACTATACTTTCTTCTTGGATACTTCCACCATCTGTTAATAATAACTTTGCATTTGCTAACCATTTTATAAATCTAATGTAATCGAGGGGTCTCATAATAACAATGTTTTTATTATTCCGTAAATATTTATATAACCCGAATCTCTGAAGAGCGAGTTTTGTATTTTTGTACATAAAAATATATAGTCTTATCATTTTAGAGGCCTCTTTAATAATTTTTACTATCCTCATTAGTCGCCATTTTTTAGTTAAATTCTCGTGTCTGTGTATGGAGACTATCGCATAATCTTCTTTTGGCAGTTCTACTTCAAGATTATAGTTAAATGCATATAACGCAGCATCTATTATAGTATTACCAATCATATACACATTTCTTTTCCAAGGAAACTGTTTTCTTATGTTCTTATAACTTTCTTTCGAGACAGTTATTAGTATATCACTTAAAAAATCTACTACATTTCTTGAAATCTCCTCGGGAAAGGGTTCAAAAAGATCCCATGACCTCAAACCTGCTTCTAAATGTACAACCTTACAACCCCTTAATTTAGTACCTACTGTTGCTATTACTGTAGATAAAGTATCTCCATGCACAACTATTAGATCTTTACTATTTATTATTTGGTGTTTTTTAATCTTAATCACACTATGAGAGCAGAATCTTAATGCTCTCGTGATGCTAAGTAGAAATCCTTCCTTTGGACTGTTTAGATATAATACTCTTTCCTTATCAATATTAAAGACCTTCAGTAAGTAGTTTATATTGTGTTGTCCAGTAGAAATTATCAGATACTCCCTCCTTAATTTATCTAGTTCCTTAATAATTGGAAATATTTTGATAAGCTCTGCTCTTGTTCCGATAAGGAACTTTATCATAAAAATTTCTAGTTTTCAGTTTTAATTAGTTTTCCATTAAATTCAATAATTACGTTAGTTTGTTTCTATAGTTTGAGAATATTTCTAGATGTTCCTTCCATAACAATCGTATTACGGTATACAAATATAGTAAAACTGAAAAATAAATTATAAATTCTGTTATGTTAGTTATTTTTATGTTTACGCTATTGTTGGTGACTCCTACTTATTTTTATCCTCCGGATTTTGGAGGGGCTGTAAGAGTGTATTCTATAATAAACATTTTAGAAAAATATAGGATAAGTCCAATAGTAGTACAGATCTCAGAAGGAGGGAGAGAGAAATGCTATAGGAGACTTATAAAAATAGCATATAAAAGAGTTAAAAACCCATTTCGTATAATTCCAATTGCATTTCTATTAATAAAATTAATTAAAAAGTATGGAGTAAGAAAAGTGCTTATAGAGTCCACAACTTTTTGGACCGCTATACTAGTTCCATTTATAAGATTATTTTGTCCTAAAACTATAATTGTTATAGATGCCCATAACGTAGAATATATCGCAAAAAAAGGTAGATGGTCTGTACCAGCCTTGATAGCAACATTTTTAACAGAATTGATTGCTGTAAAACTGACGCACTTTTTATTCACAGTTTCTTACCTCGATAAAAGAATCTTTCAATTTATATATAGAAGAAAAAAGAGGGTATATGTGGCAAGGAATGGTGTCAGTATTGATGAATTTTTAAATACACAAGAAGAAGATGAAGGAATAAAGAAATACCAACCTAGT
>JAIXNB010000019.1 GCA_020697515.1 Nanobdellota archaeon | reverse complement strand
TCTAAAGAAAACAACACCATTTACTTTAACCGGTACATTATCTTTAGTTATTACCTCTTGAGGAGGTATATCTATAGATATTATTCTTAAATCAATTTTCTGGACATCCTGGAGTACAGGTAATATCCATACAAGCCCCGGATTCAATATTCCATAGTACCTTCCAAGGATAAATAAAACACCTCTCTCGTATTCGTAGATTATTTTTATACCCATCAAAACATATAGAAGCAATAAAAGTCCTAGGAGTTTTACAAATATTGGCCCAAATGCTATAAGTACTATAGATAATACTAACAATACCATAAATATAGTGAACTGCTTTTTATTTCGAATTTTGTTTCCCATGACATTTTATATTTAACCAAATTAAAAAATTTTGCTTACATTTAATTGAGGTATTGTTGTTAAAACAACAAAACACAAAATATTGATACTATTCAGAGAGAACAGCACGGTATTAAAATTTATTCCAACGTAATTTTTGGGATATTTATCCCTACACTCTCTACTTTTAATCCGGCTAAGAATGATGCAAATATACCTGAACTTTGTGGATGGAAACCTTTTAATCTCATAAATAGATACGCGGCCATATATGTGTCTCCACATCCTGTAACGTCCACAATTTTCCGTGGTTTGAATACTGGAATTTCAAATATATCTCCATTATAATATATTATAGAGCCTTTACTTCCTAAGGTAAGAACTATCTCATTAGTATACTCCCCTAGTATTTTGAGAGCTTCTATATACTCCTTATATCCAGTTAATGTGTAAATTTCCTTCTCATTTAGCTTTAACACATCTATATAACTCAAGAAATCAATATCTATTTTTTTAAGCACAATTTTGTCACCTTCAACAAATCTCATATGTCCTTGAATGTCTAAAGATATTATCGTCTGTTTATACAGTTTTCTAACTCTTTGATAAATATCGGTAGGTATATCTGAATGAACTAACGGTCCGAAGTGTATTAATTTATATTCCTTGTTTGGAAAATCCTGGACTCCTATAGGATCAGCAATAGACAATACTTTCTGCTTCCTTTTGTCTATATCTTCATGGTAAATATTTTCAAATACTGTAGTTTCTTTACTCTCTTTCCATATTATGTTTATTCCCTCTTTCCTTAGTTCATTTAGAAGGTGTATGTCTTTTGGATTCAATTTTGTTAAAACATCAACATCTAGTCCCAATCTTCTTGCAACTAATGAGAAGTAATAAACAACTCCTCCGGGAGATTCAAATAAATTATCATCTCTTTTAATTATATCCTTAGTAATATGCCCTACAACTAGTACACCCATTTTCAATAGTTAAACTAAAAAACTATTATTCTTACATCTATAAAATGTTTTGGATATATCTTAGTTATATATACATCCCCATTATCTTTTTTTATGGATACTAGGTATTCTTTAGCTTCCTCCAATTCGTTTACATTAATTGCAAACTTCGCATCCTTCGAGTATATAGAAATTTTTTTACTACTAATAGTTAATTCTAAAAAGTTAGATTTGTGTTTAAAAGAGAATTCTTTATCTTTACTCCTAATTAATGCAATGATCTTGTCCGCATAAAGAAACATTTTATCCTTATTTTTTATTACTATGTTAGTATTACACAAATTACAGATTTTTATTGAATATCCTAAAATTGAAGAGTATTTTACTTTGTATATGAATCCATCATCTGGAGCAAACCAAAATATGGTTGGATCTCTGTGATCTATATCGAATCCTTCATGTGTAAAACCCTTTGGGGTATATATGGCATCAATAGCTCTAAATGCTTTAGTATCTATTATGTATATCTTATCCTCTCTTTGAGCAGTTGCGTATATTTTATTATTAATATAATCACAATCCTGTATCCTTCCCCAACCTTTTCTTAACAATGAACTAACTAAATTCCCATCATGATCAAGGATATACATTCTTTCTCCATCCCAAGAGAATAAGTATATGAATTTTTTACCCACACATATACTTCCAACATGATCTTCTACCTCCCATAGCTTTTCATATCTCATAGTATATGGATCTACTCTAAGGATGGCTGAAGCTTTGTCAACATTCGGTTTATACTGAGCTACTGCTACATACAACTTACCAGTCTTCGCATCTTCACACAATCCAGAAGGATGATATAAGTCGTCATAAGTAACATCAATTATCTTTTCAATCTCTAGTTTGCTCTTTAATATTTTAGTTTTGAGAATCAAAGCTTTTTTGTTTATTCTATCAACTGTACTAATATAAATATGACCGTACAACCTTGAAATTCCTTGAATATGACCATAAGAGAATTCATACTTATCAATGACTCTAAGTTTTTGCTCTAAGGGTAGCTGTATTTCTTTATAGGTTTCTGCCGAGGATATGTAATGATCACAAACTGACAATGTTTTTTCATTAGAATCACCTTTTATTATTAGTAGGTAATACTCACTTTGTGTTGTTAACAATGGTATTTTCACTAGTATTTCTTTGCCATCCCAATCTTCAAATTTCACAAAACATCCATCATTAATGTATGAAAAGGGTATTTCTTTTTTATATTCATCAAATATTCGTATGGGAACTTTTCCATACTTCTCTCCAATCTCTGAGACATCTATTGGTATTTGTATATCTGTTAGATCTTTTTCATACTTGTTGATAATCCTAATAACTGCTAAAATGCTATTGGAAATCATGATAATAAAATAGCTGCAATAGTTACTAATATTGAGGCTACTATGACCTTCCAAGCTACCACATTTTCCTTAAATATTACTAAGGAAAGAAGAACAACTAATAATGTATTCAGGTTGTATATTGGTGCCATAATTGACAGATTCAAACCCTTTTTAATTCCATAATTAACTACGAATATACCGCAAAACCATAATACACCTGCTAAAAAAGGAAGTAAATATATAGTATTAAAATTAATTACTTCCTGTCTACATAGCAATAAATAAGTTATAAGAGCCGATATTAGGATCCCTGTAGACATTAAAACATTGGATGCTCCTAGGGGTACACTTTTGGACGCTGCTTTTAATAAGATAACGTGCAGAGACCATGAAATTGCAGCTAATAGTCCTAAGATTATTTCGCCCCTAACCATTATATTAAGATTTATTATGCAGTATTTATGTTTATTAAAGTTAACTTGGGTGTATACTGTATATGACCTACGAGGTTTGGACCGAAAAATATAGACCCAGAAAGTTAAATGATATTAAAGGTCAAGAGGAAATTGTTAAACATTTGAAGGCGTTTGCGGCTCAAAAAAATATGCCACATCTTTTGTTTGCGGGTCCCCCAGGTGTTGGGAAGACAACTGCTGCGTTAGCATTAGCAAGAGAGTTATATGGCGAAGAAAATTGGAGACATAACTTCTTAGAGCTTAATGCTAGTGACGAGCGGGGAATAGATGTTATAAGAGAGAAGGTTAAGGAGTTTGCCAGAACGAGACCCATAGGAGATGTTCCATTTAAGATAGTTTTCCTAGACGAAGCGGATGCAATGACAAGGGATGCTCAACAGGCTCTAAGAAGAATTATGGAACAATATGCTCATATAACTAGATTTATACTTTCTTGTAACTACTCATCAAAAATAATCGAGCCTATTCAATCTAGATGTGTTGTATTCAGATTTAAACCATTGCCTAAAGAGGCAGTGCTAGAGATATTAAGTAATATTGCCGCTAAGGAAGGGTTAATTTTAGAAGAAGGAGCCCTGGAAGCATTATACGATATATCTGAAGGAGATATGAGGAGAGCCATTAATTTATTGCAAGCCGCCTCAATGTACTCTAAGAACATCACAATGGATCTAGTATATGAGGTCGCATCCACTGCAAAACCCAGAGAAATTAGAGAGATCATAGAATTAGCTATGAAAGGTCAGTTTAAGGAAGCCAGAGCAAAACTTTTAGATACAATGGTTAGGTATGGGTTAGCTGGAGAAGATATAATAAAGCTTATAGGAAAAGAGATATACTCTCTAAAAATTCCTGAGAAAGATAAATTAGAGATAATCTATCAGATAGGAGAATTGGAATTTAGAATGATTGAGGGATCAAACCCACTAATACAGTTAGACGCATTATTAGCATATCTTGGTATAAAGGGCTTAAAGAATAAATAAAAGATAATATAATGAACTTTGATATAACAAAAATTCCAAAAACTGTGATTTGGGTTGCTATATCTATCTTTGTGATACTTTTACTTTCTCTAACATATCTTGTTGTTAAATACAAGGTATTTAAACCATACCAACAGTTCGTAGAGATTGAGTGTACATATACAAATAATACCGCAATAGTAATTCTCTCGGCAAAGCAGGATCTAAGAAATGTTACAATATCTGACTTCTTTGAAAAGAATCATTGCCAAATACAATATATAAGTAAGGATTCTATGGATGGATGTGGAATAACTACTGAGAAAACAGGAGATGTAGTTTATGTTAAGGTAGCATTCTCTGTAGATAACAAAACATATAAAGCAATAACAGGGTGTAAAATAAAAGAAAGGAAAGGTTTATTAGATATATTAACAAAAAGATAGAGGACTTAACAATTGGGGATAAACTAAACTAACCTTCTTTTTATTTCTTTAATAATATTTTTCTTAGGCTTCCCATTTTCCCAACCACGTAATTTGTAGTACTCTGGAAGCATCTCGTTTAGTGCTATATATGGAGATATTCTAGGAGGTAGAATATCTTCTTCAGTGTTTTTCGCCAATATATTGAAATACCTCTCTGCAGAATATATTATGTTTGCATTCTTATATAAATCATTTGCAGTAAAGGATATCCCAGTGACCGCTGAAAATAGCTTTGCAAAATCATTAAAATCTAATTCATATGTTGTAAATATACAAACTACAGAACTATCTGTAACTACAAATAAATTTTGCATATGTACAACATAATTAGCTTTATTTTTGGTAGATGCTGGATCTAGTTTCATTAATAGAACTTCATCTCTTAACATATTTTGTTGGTGATCTCCTCGATTACTAGTAGCTAAAGCGAGTCCAAAGCCTTGTGCTATTTTAGGATCACAAATACTACCTTCCATATTTCTTACGACGATTGCTGTTTCCGGGTATCCATATTTCTTAGCTACATATCCAGAACCTTCTGCTAACTCCTTTCCTATCCCGCGTTTGTATGCTATTTCATAAATTAACTTTCTAATTGTACCATAATCACCCCAATCTATCATATACTTTACTTTTTCTTTCCTAACTAGTTCTATAAATGTAGCAATAACACATCCAGTACTACTGGCGTCTAGCCCCAGTCTATTTACTATCTGATATAATTCTGCAGTTTTCTCCTGATCTAAAATTCCTAATAAAGTTCCCAAAGATACAAAACCACCCCAATATTCTGGAGCATGTCCTTTATATTTTTTTATCTTTACATATTTTTTACAAGCTATTATACACCTCCAACACTTCAGTTCGCTGGATTTAGTGTGATCTATTGATTTTCTCCACTCATCAATTATTTTGTCTGTATCTAGTTTTATATGTTCTGTTAAATTCTTTATAGGAATCTTCTTCTGAGATCCAAATCTTCCTACAAGCATACCTAAAGTTCCTAGTTCTGTAAGCTCTCTAATTATCTGATTTTGCCTAATCTTTTTGATTATTTCTACTATAGCATTTTGCACATCTTTTTTGTCATAAACAGGTAAAGTTTTTTCTTTAGCATAAATGACTATTGCTTTTACATTTTTGTGCCCCATAATTGCTCCATGTCCTCCTCTTCCAATTGCAGAATCTTTATCAATCATTATTGATGCGTAGCTAACTAAATTTTCTCCAGCAGGTCCAATTGCAGCTATAGATAAATTATTTTCATTATATCCTTCAGATTTTAATTGCTTCTTTAGGATTTCTACAGTTTCATAAACATCTTTGCCCCACAAGTCTTTAGCATCTCTTATTTCTATTTCATCTTCTTTTACAAAAACCCAAACAGGCTTTTCTGCTTTACCTTCTAAAATAATTCCATCGTATCCGGAGAATCTAAGGTAAGGTCCAAAATTTCCACCGCCTATAGACCAATGGAACCTGTTTGTTTTAGGAGATTTAGTAACAGATGCTATCTTACCACTAGCAGGAATACCTAGAATACCGGTGAGGGGGCCGGTTAACAACATTAATTTGTTCTTTTCAGACAATGGATCTATTGTAGGATCTACCTCTTTAAGAAATAAGTAAATTCCTAATCCCCTACCACCTAACCAATATTTTATAACCTCATCACCGATAATAGAAACTTTTATAGACTCTGAAGATAGATCTATTCTCAGAAGGTTCATCATATAAAAGAGGCTGTAATATAATCCTTAAATCTTATGTTTCATAACACGAATATATTTTAATTAAAATAAAAACAATTAAAGGTGAATCAAAAGTTATATTTGGCGTTTGAAACTAAAAAATTAAAAAAGAAAATTACGAAATTTTGGAAAAGTGGTCGAAAAGAGATGTCTAAGAAATTCTAACAAGTGTGGATAACACTAGGATTGTTATAACTATGATCAAAAGTCCAAGAACCATTAGTATTACTGTAAGTACAAATGTACCTTCAGATTG
>JAIXNB010000018.1 GCA_020697515.1 Nanobdellota archaeon | reverse complement strand
TTGGAAACTGTTTCGAACCCGGAAGGGAATGATATTTAATGAACACCAAGGTGGATGTCCGGTTACGATACGGACATTCGCTGAACCCCGAACCCTACTCTACATCTGTATTTGGGAAGTTTTAGATTATCACATAAAAATTCCAGATAACTTCATTAGTACTATTTGGTTTTTGAGTATTCCCGAAAAGTATATAATGAGGGTCTCTTTATATCGATGTTAATTTATTCAGTTCTTCTTCAACATCCAAAAGTCTTGCCAACTTTTTTAATTCTTTCATGTCTAGTTTATCTTTAAGTAAATTGTATAAATAAGAAGCATCTAAAATATCTTTATCTGATCCTAACCAAAGTTTATAAGCAATTTGTAGCTCTATAGGAGAGAAATACATTTCGATATCTTCTTTTCTAATTCTAATTCTATTATTTATAGCTAATCTCTCCAATTCATTTTTAGGTAATTTTATTTCAAAATATAATTTATAACTCCCTACTATAAAATCAGAGAAAATATAGGCAGGTTCTTTATACTTAAAAAATCTTTCTAAATCTCCATAAAACGTTAATCCAGTTTTTTCTAAATTTTCTTTTAATATACAAAAATGTTTTTCAGAATAGGGAATATATAAAATATCTATATCCTGAGTTGGTCTATCTCTACAACAAAAAATTGTGACATATTCAGAAACAATCACATATTTCTCATATTTTTCTAAAATATCTACTACTTTTTTAACAAACTTATCGATTTCTCTTGCTTTGCATCCTTCAATTAGGATTTCCATATAACTCTTAACCCCTTTTTCTTTAAAAACTGAACAAAAAGTTTCATTTGTAAAAATAATTCATCAATATTTCTTTTCCCAATATCTGCAGGCTTTAATTTCTTTTCTCTATTTTTTAAAATAACTACCTTCATCCTTTAATTACTGCTAAAGGTCTTAATCTTGCCACCATCTTTGATATTTTTAGCTCATGAGTTACTCTAACTACTTCATCGACGTCTTTATAAGCTTCCGGTACCTCCTCTACAACTCCAATTTTTGTAGTAGACTTTATAATAACCCCTATCTTTCTTAATCTATCAATAACTTCATGATATCTATATTGTCTTTTTGCAGCAGCTCTAGATAACATTCTACCGGCTCCATGGGCTGAAGACATAAAAGACAAATCTTCTGCATCAGGTAATCCTAGAAGTATATATGAAGCTGTTCCCATAGAGCCAGGTATTATAACCGGTTGTCCAATTTCTTTATACTCTTCTACCAACTCTGGATGTCCTGCAGGAAATGCTCTAGTAGCCCCTTTTCTATGTACTATGACTTTTCTTTTCTTACCATCTATTCTATGTTCTTCTATCTTCGCTATATTGTGTGCAATGTCATATACTAGTTCTAATCCCAAATCTTCCGCGTCTGCTTTAAATACTTTTTCAAAAGATCTTCTAACCCAATAAGTTATCAATTGTCTATTATTCCATGCAAAGTTTGCAGCAGCGGCCATAGCTTTCCAATAGTTTTGTCCTTCATCAGAGTTAAAATATGCATAAATTAATTCTCTATCAGGTAGCTGCTTAACAATATTTCTAAATCTTCTTGTGAATAAACTAAGATAATCCGATGCTATTTGATGCCCAAATCCTCTAGAACCTGTATGAACCATTATAGTAACTTGTCCCTCTTCCTCTATACCCATAATTTTTGCAATATCCGGATCAAATATTTTATCAACTATTTGTATTTCCAGAAAATGATTTCCAGACCCTAATGTCCCCAATTGATCAATACCTCTCCTTATTGCAACTTCAGACACTGCTTCAAGATCCGCACCTTCTAAGTACCCATAGGATTCTATTTTATACTGATCCCTCTTCCATGCATAACCTTCACGTACAGCCCACCTTAATCCTTCTTCTACAACTTCTTTAAACTGTCCAAATGCTAATCTAAGCTTTCCGGTTTCTCCAACACCGGCTGGAATATTTCTAAATATCTCATTAATCAGATTCATCAACTTGGGTTTTATCTCTTCAACTCTTAGATTTGTTCTAATTATACGGACTCCGCAATTTATATCAAATCCAATTCCTCCCGGAGTAATTATCCCTTCATTTATATCAAAAGCAGCTACACCTCCTATTGGAAATCCATATCCTTGATGACCATCCGGCATTACTGCAGCAAATTTTTGAATCCCCGGTAAAGTTGCAACATTTTTAGCCTGTTCCAAAGTCCTATCTTCTTTCATTTTATTTAAGAGCTTTTCAGAAGCATAAATCCTAGCAGGAACATTCATTTTCCCTTCTCTAGGAATTTCCCATATGTATTCGGATAGTCTCTTGACATTTACCATGATTTAATATATTCAATATAACCCTTTTAATTTTGTATTAATCTCAAAAACAGAATTTACTAGCCCCGCGGGGATTCGAACCCCGGTCACGGGGACCAGAGCCCCGCATCCTAGGCCGCTAGACGACGGGGCTACTCAAATTATTAGTAGTATTTCAAAAATAAAAATGTTTGATTCAAAATGAGAAGATTATAAATGTTATAACACCAATTATAAACTTATAACTCAATTCGATGATAACAAACCGGTCGGCGATTATAGAATGTACGTGATAAACGGTTTTTCTGCGTGTGATTTGCTCATTATAGTAGGAAGAGGGTCAGCCAAGACACAAGGCTTTTAAATAATTCCTAATATTTTTGGAATATGCAAACGGGTTACCAATTTGTATCTATTAGGAATTTAAAAAGAATAATACTAACTGCCGAGCTTTCAGTAACCAAGGAGGTATGTTTAGCCATGGACTCATTTTCTAAGGAGGTTGCAAATGAATTGGATAGTAAATTATTATATAGCAATATTACAAGGTTCCCATCTGATATTAAGGAACTTTCTAATTGTACATATTTAGCTGTGTTATCTACCTCTCATATTGCAATAAGTACTTATATCTCTAAAAAAGAAAAATATATAGATATCGAAGTGGCATGGTGTTCTTCTACAGATATCTCTAAAAATTATTTCATAAAACTTACGAGAAAATACTTTAATATAAAAAAATATAGGTATTTAAAGTTAAATCATAAAGGAGAGATCCTCGATGAAGATGGCCTTCTCGACTGAATTAATTGATGAAGAATTTGCCGAGTCCTGATTTAAATCAAAAATTTAAAGTAGATTATCAATAATAAAATTTGGGTTTGTTTTACTTATAATGGTATCAGATGTGCTTATAGTACCTCCATCCTGGAGATCCCAATTAGAGAAAGCAGGTTATGCTATATACAATCATTCTGCCGTTGAGATATGCCACTGGACAAAAAAATCCCT
The DNA here is from genome assembly GCA_020697515.1 of Nanobdellota archaeon. Lineage (GTDB taxonomy): Archaea > Nanobdellota > Nanobdellia > Nanobdellales > Nanobdellaceae > JAIXNB01. Next base: position 1,598 of record JAIXNB010000018.1, on the reverse strand, counting down.
TAAAGACAAGGGGGATTGTTATAAAAACAGGTTCTATAGGGTTGATACATGGGGATGTATGCAAATCACACAGGCTGTTATATGGTGTCCAAATAGATGTATTTACTGCTGGAGACCTAACGAAGAATTTGAGTCAAATATATATATGCTACCTAAAGAAAAAGTAGATCCTCCAGAAGTTACGTTAGAAGAACTTAGGAAACTCAGGAAAGAATTATTAATCGGGTTTAAGGGAAATTCAATAGTCAACAAAGATAAATTAGATAAAACTTTGGAAAAACCAACACACATAACATTTTCTTTAGCAGGAGAACCGTTATTATATCCCTATGTGCCTGAAAGTATTTTATATATAAAGAAGAATTGGCCGTGGGTCAAATCCATCTTTGTAGTAACTAATGGCCTTGTTCCGGAAGCTTTAGAAAGAATGGTAAAATTAAATGCATATCCAACTCAGCTATACATATCTTTCACTGCACCAAATCCTGAACTATACAAAAAGATATCTCGCTCTCTCTATATAGATTATTGGGAACGTTTTATAAAATCACTAAAGATCGCATCAAAGATGAAGACTAGAAGAGTGGCTAGGATTACAATAATAAAGGGACTTAACGATGCTAGAAAATTATTTGAGCAATGGATAGAGTTACTAGATATATTGAACCCTCATTTCATAGAGGTAAAAGCATTTATGCTCCTGGGATACTCTAGATATAGGTTATCTATAGTTAACATGCCAAGTCATAAGTACATAGTTCAATGGTCTAAAGAATTTGTAGAACACTTAGATGGTTTTGAATATTGGGACGAACACAAACATTCCAGAGTTGCACTATTGAAGAATAGAAAATTTGGTATGGACATAGATCCTATAATTAAATCTGTAGAGCCAAATGTATAAAATGGGAAAGAAAGAGGTCTTTACAAGGATCGATGAGGAGTTATATAAAAATATTAAAAAAAAGGGGTATAAGTTTTCTGAGCTAATTAAACTAGGTTATGAATATAAAGAAAAACAAGGGGATATCCTAACTGAAGAAGGGATCAAGAGGGTATTAGATGAGTTGAGAGAGGTAAATAATGAATTCAGAGAAACTTTAAAAATCGTCAAAATACTAAAAACAAAAATAGTTGAAATAGAGGAATTTGCGAAGAATTCAAGATCTAAAATCTCCTCTAAGTTTTTCCCTTCTAAATATGATATGATCAATGTTTTGAACGAACTTGAAAAAAAACTTCAGGAATTGAAGGAATATCTCTGACTTCTGTGGCTATTTTCTGATAAAACGAATTTTTGGTCTTCTTTTCTCTCTCTCCGAAAGCTTAGTTAATATTTGTTTTAACTGATCACTAGTAATCTTTGTTCGAATTTGTCCAGAAGCTATCAATTGATATAATAATGTTATTGCCTTTAACCATTTTTCCTGATGAGCTATTTTTAGATTATTCAAACGTTCTAGGGCTTCTGCAGTTAAAAAAGGCCTAATTGATAACTCCATTTTTTTAATCTGTTTTAAAAGCTCTCCTTCTTGATTTCCACTCCTTTCCATCCTAAAATAAATCTTAAAAAACTTTATAAATTTCCTAATTAATGG
>JAIXNB010000017.1 GCA_020697515.1 Nanobdellota archaeon | reverse complement strand
TAAGTTTTCTTCTATAATACTATCTTTTATACGCGAATCAAAGTAAAACATATAATTGGGATCTCCGGAAGATAAATATTGAGAATATAATAATTTCTCCATACGTATTTCATCAGCAAGTACTAAGAGTTCAAGAGGGACTGTTTCATATTTGAGTGTATATATCTTTATTAGATTATATTGTAATAATATCGTAAGTAAAGTTAATGAGAGAACTATCACTGAAATAAGTATATCTTGAACTCTCATTTTGATTCAATAAACGCAGTTATCCTTAACTCTTTTGATTTTTCTTCTTTTTTCAACTTAATCATTTTAATAGTTATATACGTATGATTATTCATATCCTTTATAACTGGAGATGGGTTTATAAAAAACCACCTTACAACCTCTTCACTACCGCCCATACTCTGGGATTCTTCCTCTCGTTCAGAAACATTCGATAATATCATAGTACCGTTCTCTTTTTTTGCTATCTCTACCTTTAAGGAAAATTCAGGATTCCAAAAGTACATATCTTCATTTATTTTTATAAATCCCCAATTTTTTGGATTTCCATACCAACAATTCTTCAATAGATCTGGGCCAGTAGCCCAATACACTAATGGGATAGCTATTCTAGCAATTATGGTAGTAATGGCTAGAGCAATAAGCCCTAAACCATCAAAGAGTACAGCTGCAGCAGTTGCACAAATTATAGCATAATTTGCGATTATTTCTGCAGTGCTTCTGGATTTCTTTTTTTTAATTTCTCTTTTAATGTCCTCTGTAACCGAATCCACAAAATATTTTTGACTCAATAAATATATTTTTTCAAAGTCTGCTTCCTTATATAACCAGTTAGAGCAATAATTAATTGCAATTTGTCCTACTATCTCTAGCGACCACTCTACTCCTCCGGATAAAGCTATTGTAGATCCAACTCCTGCAAGTCTTGCTAGCCATCCTAATGTAGACCCCATAAGAATACCATTAATTGCATTAATGGTACTATCTATTAACGCTCTTTTTACATCGTCTTTTAAATCTCTATAGTAACACACCCCATAAACTATATTATTTCTATATTTCCCATTATTTATTTTTAATTCGGTTGCAAGTGTTGAACGGGGATCTCCTTTGCTTTCATAAATTATATATGCAGGTAAATCTATCTCTATATCTCCTGGAATAGAGACGCTATAAGATATTGCAGTAGCTAGTTCCAAAGTTATAGGGTATGTTTCTCCCGGAAAAATATGTGATGAATAATAGTAGAGTTTTATAATTATAAATAAAAGAACCACAAATATTAAGGATGACGCCAAAATCTGTAATATTTTATCCTCCATTATTTAGCTGAATATATTTCCACGTACAGTGTATCATCCTGCCTTGTAAGAATCCCCGTTATCTCTTTAGTTAGAATATCATCATTCTCTCCACAAGCGTCATATTTACAATAATCAATATAGCAATAATCTCCTAATGCGAAGGAATCTTTTTGTGAAAAACCGCTAACAGAAGATATGTATTTACGACCTATTATAAGAGTAAAGTGAAGGCCGATAGGGATACAAATCAAATCTTCAAAGGGTTTTGGGATTTGAACCTCATAAAAAGGTTTTGGGTAAATACTATAACATTTTCCTGCTAGAGTAAAACTCTTGATTTTTGTACTTTCGGATTTAAGTACCACCTTACTAACACCACAATCTAACTCATATACAACTTTACAGTTTTCTCTATACCTAGTATTGTTGTATATCTTATAATCATCACATAATAATATAGATACTGTATATTCTTTGGCACCCTTTTTAAATAATAGATCATAGTTTTTCAACGATATATGGAAATCCCGAGATGCACGATTATTTTCACATACTGCCTTCAAAGAGTTCTTTAACTGCAATAGCTCATTATCTGGGAAAAGTAAAGGTATAACTAAATAGATAGTTATAAATAGTATTATTATAACTATGATAGCATCATATAAAATACTAGTTAGTATCCTCACACCCATTAGTATTACTCAGTAGTTATATTAGTTATTTGGGGTTCTCCTATTGTTTTATTGGCTATTCCAAATATATTCTCACTGCCATGTTTTACACTCAGTGATATTTTATTATATAAAAACAGGAATGCTAAAATAACCACCAAAGCTAGTATTAGGTATACTATAAAATTTTGTACTGATGATCTTTTTAGTCTTCTAACATCAAAAATAAACAAAACTGGTAAAATTGGATCACTTACTATACGTTTTGCAGTCTCATTATATTTTTGATTGAATATATCTATAGAACCTTTGCTAAAGTAAAATAAGAAATATAATAATAACAATGTACCAACCAGCATTAATATGACTGCTACTATAAATTTATCCATTTTCTATAATAGTTGTTCTTTAATATAAGTGTTATAGGTAGAATATCTCGGATTATATCCAAATTCTCAAATATTTTTGGTGTTACTATCTTCATAGCAAATAAAATTAAGATAAGAAGCGCGATAATCGCTATTACTATTGCAACTAGTCTATTCAACATTGTAGTGCACTAAATAAACAAGCAATCTACCAACAGCATGATAGAAGTTCACTGCAATGCTATTAGTCTTATAATTTGAGGATTCTATAGAACTAGCAACATACCTTCCTTTTGCACACTCCTTAATATCTCCAGTACAGCTATTTTCATCTGAAAATGGTGCTATATAGTTATTACCCTCGCTATTAGTCAGTATATCTTCCTTACTCTTTCCAAGCTCTTCTAAAATCATCCAACAAATGTTCTTACTAGTATCTATATTGTTTACATCTCCACTATCATATACCTCCTTTACTTTTCCATAGATTTCCTTATAATAGCTGACCTTTTTCTTCCCTCTGAATCTTATTAGGTTCCACCAACACACCATTTCAGCTTCCCCGAATTTCCATTCTTTATTTCCTCCCTTGTTTAATGCAGAAATCTTCTCTAAGAAGAGAACATAATGTAGCGTTGGTATAGGTAATTCTGTATCTCTCAGACCTTCTTCAAAAGTCATTTTTCCTAACTTGGCAATTTCTATATCCAGGAATAATTCTATCCAATCTGGGGAATCGGGAGAGCATGTCTCTATTTTATTTTCCTTAATTAGTTCCTGCAAAGCAGTATACGCGTCTCTGGTTAATTGTTCTTTCAAATACTCATCGAGTTTATGACAACTTAACTGTATGCTGTCTACAGGTATTATAATCGGTTTTGGATAACACAGTTTTAGGGCTGATATTGCTATTTTCATAAGAACGTCTGTAAAAGGAAGTTTCTTTGATGAGGAATCATCATCTAAAAATCCTAAAAGTATAGCGCTTAATGCAGCTATTATTCCTCCAGCTAATAAAGATTTACCACTTTTACTAGCCATCTTAAATATTGAACCACTAATACCTTTTGTGGCTCTTTTTGCCCCATTCATTAGATCTTTAAGAGCTTTCTCATTAAGACGCCAAACTCTTCTTTCAGCTTTAATATGTACCATCCCAGGCATCGTGGTCCTCGTAATTGTATCCCTTATGTATATTATATCCCTATCTTTCCATGTATCATATGCAAGTCCTAAGAGCACGGCTGCAGCGGGAGCAGCTGCTAGAAACATCCAAGCTTTTTCTTTATCTGGTACTGGACCTAGGAAGACATTAGCAACAGCAGCGCCCATCTTGCAACTAAATCTACCATCATAATTTAACACATTTACAAACTTAGTTAAAATATATACTGCTAGTATAAACGTAATTATTACTACTATAAGCCGTACATATAAAAATGATATTGAGGATATTCTCATTAAATATTAAACTATCATAAATAAATATAACACTATTCCCATTAGTACTACGAAAATAATAACTCTATAAATAATCTCTACTACTTCCTCATGCATTAGCAATCAACCCATATTTTTCGATTATACCTTATAGCACCATCATGACAATAGCATATGCATAGTAGTTTTCCATCAGTTAGTTTATAATCTTTATAACTGCAACAGGCATCTTCACAAACTTTTTTACATTTTTCAAATATCTCCTGTGAAGAAAGCAATGCACATTTTCCTAATATATCCCCAGCGGTTGACTTTTTTATATTTTCTAATTCAGATATACCTCTACCAGCGCTAGAAGATATTTTGTTGATTATAACTATACCTGCGATTAGTACTATCAAGGCAAGGATAATTAAAACTATTGTTTGTATTGCCTGTGCTCTCACTGACATTCTATCTCTACATATTCTATATTGCTTATATTCGAACATTTACACTTTATAACTCCTAATACATTCATTATATGATACTCACCTATATATCTATAACCATGTCCAATTTTATAACATGCAGAAATACACATCCGTTTTATAACAAATTCAGATAGATTACTACAAGGTAAAACTCCTTTTAGCTCTTCACTTGTGTTCTTAGACAGCCCAATTATGGGAGGAGATAGTTTAATATAATTATTAAAAAAGAACATAATTAACCCCAGCAAGACCATAACTGCTATTATAAGAATAACTATAACATTTGCTGGTAACTCAACTGACCTTTTCACCTTTAGAACCCTATCAGAGAGGGTTCCTTTATCAGGTCTGGTTGTGGTAGATAGAGACATATTTTCTAGTATATGTTTCTTTAAATTTTTATAAAATCCAAAATTTTAATGTGGTTGTTGAAAGAGCATCTGAAAGAATTTGATATAGACATAACGGAGCCCCCAAAACATGTGGATTACGATTATACTATAAAAATGTTTAAAGAAGTAAAAAAGCAGAAAAGAAGCCCTGAAGAAGTAGCGACTCAGATAATATATAGAATTAAAGAATATATAAAAGATTTTGAAGTTGTCAGTGGATACTTAAATATTAATTTAGATTGGGAAAAAGTAATAGATAAATGGGAAAGCTTATTCTCGTTTAATACACCAAAAATAAAGATTATGGTTGAACATACATCTGTAAATCCTAATAAAGCGCTTCATATTGGCCATCTCCGAAATGCTATTTTAGGAGATAGTATTGTAAGATTCTTTAAAGCTTTAGGATATAAAGTAGAGGTTTTAAATTATATAGATGATACTGGTAGTCAGATTGCGGATGTTATAGTAGGTTTATATTTTTTAGGATTCCCAGAGAATCCTGAAGATATAAATATTGAAAGGCTAGTTGATAGCATAATACAGTTTCTGAAGAAGGAAGGATTGTATAAAAGAGATATAGAAAGGAATATCAAAGATATTATCAAAAACAGAATAAGAATTTTGAAGAAGATCTATGGGTATACAATTCCAAAAAAGTTTGATCATTATTGTGGAGATTTTATCTATGTCATAGTAAACCAGTTATACAAATTAATTCCAGATCTAGAAAAGTATAGAGCAATAGTTATAAAAAAGATAGAGAAAGGGAATAATGAAATTTACAAGTTAAATAAAAAGATTGTGAAGAAAGTTCTTGAAGAACAATTAAAAACTCTATGGAATTTTGATATATACTATGACCTATTGAACAAAGAGAGCGATATTCTTCATTTTAACCTCTGGAATAAAACTTTTGAAATACTAAAAGAGAAAGGGATTATAGAGTTCGTTACTGAAGGTGATAAGAAGGGTACATGGTCTATAGATCTAACTCGCTGGAAAGAGTTCAAAAATCTGACAGATAAGTACAAAGTCCTTGTAAGATCGGATGGGACTACTGTTTATCTTGCAAAGGATATAGCTTATGCATTCTGGAAGCATGGATTAATTGATATAGACTTTAAATATTCTATATTTTGTATTCAACCTAATGGAAATGAATTATGGGAAACTGATATTAATGGGAAAGAAAACCCAAAAGAATTCGGAAAAGCCGACATATCTATAAACGTAATAGGATCTGAGCAATCATATTTACAATCAATACTATCAAAAATAATTAATGAAGTATCTAGAGGAAAATCGAAGTATATTTACTATGGATATGGCTTAGTTATGTTATCTAAGAATACTGCTAGTCTATTCGGGATGGATTCTGATAAGGAAGTAATTAGAATGTCTGGTAGAAAGGGTATTTATATAAATGTTGATAATCTACTGGAAAAAACTATCGAGTTAGCCAAAAAGAAAATAGCAGAGAGACATACAAATTTATCTGATAAAGATTTAGAAATATTGGCATTTAAAATAGCCAGGAGCACAATATCTTTTGAGATACTTAAGTATGATAGGAATAAAACAGTTGTATTTGATTTGGAGAGAATGACGAATATAGATGAAGGGAACGCTCTCTATCTGATGTATACATATGCTAGAATAAAATCTTTATTAGAAAAATCTGGCATTAAAGATTTTAAAGAATATATACGATGTATTAAAGATCTGAATGACTATGAAAGAAGATTGTTAAAGATTGTATTTCTATTCAAAGATGTAGTATTAGAAATTAGTTCTAGTTTAGAACTCAACCTATTGGCAGAGTACTCATTAAAGTTAGCACGAACTTTCAACGAATTCTATCAAAACGTTCCAATTTTGCCGGAACTTGATGAAAAGCCTTATAGAATATTCTTAGTATATTTAACACAGCAAATTCTTGAAAAGCTATACTATATCTTAAAGATAGATGGAGTCTCAAAAGTATGAATGTAGGAGGGTTTTTAAAGAGATACCTCTAAATAACCTTGAAAAATATGTTGAAATACCTGAACATGCGAAAAATAAAAAGGATTGTATAGAAAAATTAGCTAAGGCGATTTATGAAAAACTAGATATACTCCGCTCAGTATATGAAGATATTTTAAATCCAGATATAGGGGATTTGGCAATATCTCATGAAATAAGAGGTACAAATATTAATATTCAAACTCTATGGAAGGTTTATAAGAAACTACTCAAATGTCAAAGGATGTATGAGCTAGCAACAGTCTTAAATGATGAAAAGTTATATATAGAGTTTATAAAAATTACTAATGAATCTATTGAAGACTTTGTTGAGAATGCCAGTCATATATTAAAACAAAAGATAGAATTCTGGGATAGAGAAGTAGAGTATAGGAGACCTAGAGAATATCTAGGATGATAGGCCTTATTGTGGGTGTTCCTGGTGTTGGAAAAACGACTGTACTGAATGCCGCAAAGAAATATCTAAATAGAAACTTCGAGGTAATAAACTTTGGAGATATCTTGTTTGAACATCTAAAAAAATACTATAATCTTAGGAATAAGGACGAAATTAGAAAAAAGGTTTCATATAATATTTATTATAAAGCCCAGATAGAAACATGTAAAACCCTTTACGATAAATATAAAGATAAGGATATATTAATTGATACACACTTCCTAGTTAAGACTAAGTTTGGTTTCTTACCTGGTTTAAGTAAAGAGATGGCGAAATATTTGAAACCGAACTTTATAGTGGTTATTATTGCAGAACCTCATTACATCCTACATAGACGTCTAAAAGATAAAACCAGACAGAGAGACATTGAGTTGGCACATTTAATAAAACTGCACCAAGATTTGATACTAAATTATTCTTTAAACTTGGCATATGATCTGCATATTCCAGTGATAGTAATAGAAAATCAAGAAGGACACATTGAGAAAGCAGGTAAAGAATTAGCAGAGGCTCTAAACTCTCTCTAAATTATCATAGATTATTTTTATATTCCTCAGAAAGATCTCTTCGCTATTATCCTCCTAACAATCTATTGTGATATGTATATCGGATTTTTCCATAGATCAAAAAAAGAATAAGTATAATATATAAACATATGAATTTTTAAGCACATTACTAAAATTATGCGTGGCGCTTTTAGTACAATCCTAGTACACTCTTTTCCAAATTCTTAAAATATTTATCTTTATTTCTTTCTAGATCTATTTTATGTTTCTTTAATTTTTCAAATTCTAAAGCCCTTT
>JAIXNB010000016.1 GCA_020697515.1 Nanobdellota archaeon | reverse complement strand
GAAATTGTTAGTAGACCTATAGTTACATATCACCCTGCAATATTGGACTATTTTTCGAAAATAGTATGGAATAGGAGTAGAGAACTTGAAAGGGAAATTTTAGCCAAAAAACAACATAATAAAAACTCGAAAAGATCATCACTGGACTCTTATATATTAGATATATATGATCTGGATTCTGATTGTGTACTAAATTTGCATAGTATGTGCTCTACATTATCGCATGCTAAATATGCTGGTATATGTTTTAGAACGTCGTTATATGATCGAGATCCAAGAATCTATGTATTTCTATCTGCAGTATACAAAATAGGTGCCAAAATAGGTGAATGCGATTTAGATTCTGAAGAAAAAATTAGGATATTGAAGAAATGCCTAGAAGGAAAAATATCTTGGGAATATTGTACTGACCTTAGAGAAAAAGCAATGGCAGATTCTATAGAGAAATATGTTAAGAAGAGACAGACCGAGTCTCCAGTAATAGCTATAATTGGAAGATCCCATGTAAGAAATGTTGCAAAATTTTTAGATAATAGAGGAATCAATTATAAAATTATAGAACTCGAAGATACTGTAGATGATCCTAGATTAATATCCTATATATCACAAATGTACTCCACCAGTTTAAAAGCTCATATAGGGTTAAGAAGAGATTAATTAAATAAATATTTAGAAAAATCTAAGGACTATTCTGTTAGTTGCTTTATATACTGTATTATGTTTGCGGTTTGTCCTCTTAGTTCCCAATATATTTCTGAAGAAACTTTGTCTACCAGGCTTCTACCTTCAGGTGTTACCACTCTACCCTTCCTTTTATCCTTTTCAACTTTCATTACCAAACCCGCCTGCTCCAGTTGTTGTAATATAGTCCTAATTATTTTAGCATAACCTTTTCTAAACCTACCTGGTTCCATTCCTCTTTTTCTGATACCGCCATATCTTGTTCTTAACCTAGAAACGCCAATAGGACCTTTTAGATACACTTGCCTTAAGATAGACGCAGCTCTATAATACCACCAGCCAGGGTTTCCGTCGTAGGATATATCTGCTGGATCATCTGGTAATCTTTCTCTATCGGGACCAGTTTTTACAAAATTAGCCCATTCTGGTGGTTTGATAATATCTCTATATTTTTCAAATAAGACTCTTGCTAATCTTTCAACAAGTAATTGTCCAGGAACATCATATGCAGATGGCATAAAACCACATACATTAAAAATTTTAAAAAATAATTCTAATGCACAATGATAATAACAAAGGAGATAGACTTTTATTTCAACTCATTGACTTCCTCTCTATTCTGAAGGATGAGGGTTCGAAACAGTTTTCGGTTTGAATAACATTTAACTACACTAAGTAACATTAAGGTACATAATGTAAAACAATGGGAGGTATCGGGAGGATTCCAGAATCAGAGATGAGGAGATTACTTGGAGAGGAAGTTAAAAGAGTGGTTGACCCTCCTCGCCCTAAAAGGGTGAGGTTTCATGGTTATGATAGAGTTCTGCATTGAAAAACTCTTGAGTTAGATATAACATTTTACGCAAAGTTGGGGAAAGCTATTTACAGTGAATGGAAAAGAAGATGGTATCATTCCTTCTACCACCCACTTTACCAGAGGACTATTATCATTATTAGTGAGGAAATTTAGGTTAGCACTTTTCAAGGTATGGATCAAAATCTAAACAATTAAATAAAATTGGTTAATATCTCAGTCTGAAGGTGAAAAAGGTGTAGGGAATGTTAATATCACAACCGTGAAACCTCACCCTTCAAAGGGGGTCAGAAAAGATAAATAGAGTTCTTCATTTGAAGATTCTTCTACCTCTTTAGAGCAAAGTACCTAGATTTTATGTCCGGGCGGGGGGATTCGAACCCCCGACCTGCCGGTCTCCGCTAGACCGGAGATCCGAACTACCTAACTACAGCCGGCCGCTCTACCGCTGAGCTACGCCCGGTATTTTTATTATAAAAAACTAATAATTTTAAAATCTTTATTTTTAGTCAAGATGGGTAATTGGAAAATAACATTAACTCTAATAGCAACAACTCAAAATAAAAATTTAACAAAATATAATCAGAATGCTTTTAGAAATCCAAATAATAGAAAGTAAAAAGTATGTAATAAAAATTAGCTGGCTATACAAAACGTAATATTAGTTTGTTAGATTTTACTATATATTTATTGTTAAATACTGTAAACTCTGCTATCGCTGGATCTAATTCCAACTCTCCAACAACTTCGCTTCTATACTTTATTGTGTATACAATTAATCTTTCTTCACCGGGTAATAGTTCATCTATTAACCACTTTATGTATATCTTTCCACCTTTTGTATAAGATCCAATAGGCTTTACAAATTCGTATTTATCAGTTGGCTCAAATATCTGTAGTAGAGTCTCTATCACCTTGATATTTCTTATCTTATAAATACTACTGTTCTTTAGTGTTATCATTATTTTTATTTCTCTATTTTTAGAATCTATTTTTAGTATATCTTTTCTGATAGAAAGTTTGGGAGATAGATATGATAAAAACAGATATATTGTTGGCAATACTATTAATAATATGAATATTAGTATATTAAACCAATTTATAGACTTTCTTACTGTATATGTTTCTCCAGGCTTTAAAACAAGTTTCCATACATAATAATGTTTTCCGTTTTCTGTAATTTCATAATCGGGTTTTGGATCATATTTATATAACAACTTTTCTGTGAAAGTTATCTCTTTCTTTAATGTGTATTCATTCTCATAATCATTAAGGTTAGTTATATATATTATATCATTTCTTTCAGATATACTTACGTTTATAGGACGGCCTACTGTTACATTTACTGTTCTAGAAAGATTACCTATATTGATAGTTATTGAATAATTTCCTGGCTGAATAGTCTTAGATATTTTTATTGGAGCTGTAATTAACGTTTGTCCTTCCTTTAGTTCTATAGAGTTATTTATATTCTCAACTAAAATATCTGAGGATATATTTATAGTTATGTTCCTCTTATCTTTTGAAGGATTTCTTACAGAAATATACAAGTTTATGTGATCTCCTGGTTTCAAATTCGTTTTATCTATTCGTACATCATATCCCAATTCGTCTCCTGTTAAATTCTCAAAAATTTGTTTTTGATTACTAATGATCAGCGGGGAGAAGTACAGTGGATAGCTGACCTTTTTATCATCCTTTTCAAATATTACTAACAGTATAGGAATCTCTGATGTTTCTTTAGCAGGTCTTATTTTAATGTACTCCGTAATTGATTTTCCAGGACTAATTAAGTGCACTCCTCTGTTGTATATGAATGTCCAACTTATAGAAACTTCTTGAAAATAATAATAATATGTCTCATTAGTAGGGTTGACTAAAATCACCTTATAAACTGCATAATCCGAAGAGTTATCTAGATGAATTACATTATCTATTGGCACCGGTACCGTAGTGTATGGCGCATCTACAGAGTATACACTCGCTACACCCAACAAGAGTAATGTTGCTAATAATTTTTGTTTATCCATTATAAGATTATTATAAAAACGTTAATTAAAATGTTTTGAATTAACATTTTTTAGGTTATAATAATTTGTGCCAAGAATATATAGTAGAGTTTATTATAAAAGCGAATACATCATAATATATGTCAAATATACCACTAGCGGTATTATTACATTATCATCTATCTCTTTCGGGATTAAATATTCTATAAATGCAGTTACAAATCCTATAAAGAAGTTAACTTTAGTCGCTAGGCTGGCAATAATACCTCCTATAATACCTCCTACTAAGCCATAGATACTCTTTTCTCTAGTTCCAAATAATTTTCCGAAAATAGTAGATAAGCCATCAACCCATGCTAGAAAAAAAGCCGAGATATATGCTTTATCCCATAGTAGGCTTACTAAGAGTATTCCAAGGATGAGAGTAAAAGCTCCTTGTCCAGTAAAATCTCTATCATACCATTCCAACAAATCTTTTATTACTACACATTTAGTTCGGATTGAGTATAAAAACAGGCCGATTGTAAGGGATATTACTAACAAAATTGTAGTAAAGTATTGGTTGATATATAACAAAAATCCTGTATAGGATGCAATCCCAATATGAAATAGTTTTCTGTGGGCCTCTTTTCCTATTTTTTTCTCTAAAACATCTACTATAGCTATACCCACTAATCCAAAGAAAAGCCCGAAGAAAACATCCATAAAAGAATGGTATCCACCAAGTATTCTAAGCAGCCCAACTACAACAGAGTATAATAAAAATATTGGATTCCTATAAACTGCAAAAAGAATAATTGATACGGTAGTATGTCCACTTGGAAACGAAAATGGATCAAAATAAGAAACATGCCTAGTAACACTAAAGATAAATTTTAAGGTATACACAAATCCCAGCAAAAATACGAAGTATGTAATATATTTTTTTGTAATATTCTTATTATTTTTTAAATAATTTCTAATCGCATCTAAAACTAATATACCAATCAATATATCTGATAGTAATCCAAATAGATTCATTGTTAATACTTACACAATATTCCTGTATCTTAAGGTTGCCAACGTGTACAATATAGCCTCTTCTGTGCGTATAGTTTTTAACAGCTGGTTTGGAACAGTATTTACAACTACATCGAAATATTCTCTCCATCCTTCTCCTAATATTTCTTTTAATCCTCGAGCGAAGGATCCAAAAACTACTGCAACATTATTCTCATTTAAAATTTTAGCTTTTCTAATATCCTCTCCACAACGCGATGTACCTATTACATAGAAATTCCTATTCCTAAGCTTTTCTAATAGTTTATCTAGCGTCTTATTAAAGTAGAAAACTTCGTAACCAACATATTCTTCTGCTTCCCATTTTTCAACAAAATCCCTTCTAACTTTATCATAAACTAATATTCTAGTATTTTTAATTTTCTTTCTAGTTTTTACCGTAAATATACTCATCCCATCAGATACTATGAATTTTTCTCTACCCTGCTTAAGGACATATACATAAACATATCTCTCCGTATTTATATGGTATTTTGCAGTTATTGGAAGAGCTGCTCCTATCTCTTCTAGCTCTCTTTCTTTTGGAAAAGCAAGTTTTCTAAGATATGGAGGAGTGTTTAAATATTTTAAGACCTTAACTAGAAATCTTCCGAGACCATGGGAATCAAACTTTGGGTCCGGGTCATAATAAACTCCGATCTCATGCACTCCAAAATTAACCAAAGCCCTAGCTACAAGAGATATTAAAAAAATTCTTAGTTTTTTATCTTTCTTTTCTCCAGTGAAAGTAGAAGGAATCAATACAAGTTTTCTCATAGATAATAGGATAATTTATGTAATCAACATACTTGAGCATATGATTCTAATTCTCCTATTTTTGTATATTCCAAAAACTTTTTATAGCTTCCAACATCTCTACTAAGTTTATTTCTTAAGTGTTTTATTTTTGTAATGAAGAAACTCAGAAGTTTACTCATAAATACTTCGATTTTCATTTATACCTTTTTAACAATTTTTCTTTTTAGTCTTTCCCAAGGCCTCCCAACAAGATACTTACCATCAATCAAGATTTGATACTCATCATGATAAAAAAGAAATGTATTATAGTTCTTTGGTATAACCTTTATCCCCGTTGGTGTTCTAATAACTAATGTGTTCTTCGTCTCATCTATTATCTCTCCATAAATACCCACCATATTCTTATTTCGAGATCTGACTACTTCCACAAAAAGTCCGATAAACTCATATTTCAAAAAGTTTTTAATCCTTTGAAATCTCAATATTCTCTTCTTTAAAACCTAGATCCACCAAAATTTTCTTTATTTTAATAACATGATCTCCCTGTAACTCGATTCTACCATCTTTATAAGTTCCTCCACATCCTAAAATAGACTTCAATTTTTTTAAGGTGTCTTTAGCAATACTGGGTTCAACACCCTCTATAAGAGTTACAAGTTTTCCATAACTTCTTTTATCTGTTCTGACAATTATTTTTTGAGTCTCTCTTGATATCTCCTCAAGACCAGTCTCTAAGTCCTCTGGAAGACCTGAAAATAACCTTTTCCTCATTTAGAAAGATTTCTAAGCTCCTTCTTTAAAGCCCTTAACTCTTTCACATTATCCCCTAACATTTTGTTTACTGCCTGATACCGTAGGGCTATCAATTTTATGAGCTTCTCTTTCAATTTCTCATCCATAATATTGAACTATAGAGAACCACTATATAAAGTTATATGTTGAGGAATTTTAAGTTTTAGGTTGCAAATCTACCTTTTCCTCACATTAAAGAGCGGGGTTTTCGGTTGTAAAAATTAAAATCAAACAGTTTCTATATAATCCTCTTCAAAAACTTTTTTAATTTTCTCAGCATTAGACTCTCCAATAATATTGGATAACTCTAACTTAGAAGCTAAAACGATATTTTTGATATTTTTAAATTTTCTAAGCAATCTTTTAGCCAAAGTTTCTCCTATACCTGGAATTTGCTTGAGAACTTCGACCTTAATTTTGTTTAGATCCGTCATTTTTCGATCTACTCTTATTAATTGTGGTTTCCCTAAATTTTTAGCTAGTATATATAAGTAATTTGCAGTATCTATAAAATTTTGCGTTCTGATTATGGGGATCCCATATTGAAGAGTAACTGCTAAGATTATAGATCTAATATAATTAGGATTTAAGCCAGCTTCAGCCATTAAATCTTCTTCTCCTTCTAATATTAGTAACGCATTTTTATCTTTGAGCTTTTCCAACTGATTAAAAAGCCTTTTATCCATTATTGATTTAATAAAATCCAAAACCGTTTTTCTCTCTATAATAATATCTCCTACAATATAGTCCCCTACATTTAGATTACTTAATTTAACTATCACACCCATTTCAGCTAAAGTTTGTACCAATCCAGAATCTTTTTCTCTATAATCTGCTACCACTACAGGAATTGTTTTTTTATAGGATGAAGAAAATTGTCTTTTCTCGTTTCTATCTTGATTATTTTGTATATCTTGCACTTGATTCTCTTTCAAATACCTCATTATACCTCTCTCTGCCTTATCCCCATTCTGCATTTGTCTTTTGTACATAACCTCATTTCTTTCAACAATTGTAGGTCTTATATGCTTTTTTAACTCTTTTATAAACTTCAACATCCTTCTTTCTTTGTTAACCGCCACCCAATAAAACACCTCATCCCTAGTTCCTTTTGTTACTAACATAATTACAGTTCCTACATCTGTTCTCCCTGTACGACCTCTCCTTTGTATAGATCTTATTTCAGATGGGACTGGTTCATAAAATATAACTATGTCTACCTTTGGAATGTCTATTCCTTCTTCTCCTATAGATGTTGCTATTAATACATTGAACTTTCCT
>JAIXNB010000015.1 GCA_020697515.1 Nanobdellota archaeon | reverse complement strand
ATATAGTATAAAAAATTCTATTAATATCTAACAAATTTAAAATCTCTGTATCACCATATAATATTACTTTATTCGTATTATCTTCAATTAATTGATCTACAAACTCTCCTATTGGTACAACATTTATTTTTCTACTTTCATCAATAATGACTATTTTAGAATCTGGTGTTATACTCTTTCCAGTTCCCGGATCTCCTATAAGAAGCATATGTATATCTCCCCTTACCCTTGTACCATCGGATCGTATTTTCTTTACGCCGCCTACCAATTGTAATATTAATGCTTTTTTTATATGCTCATAATGCTTTCCATGTATGCTAGGGGCGATAGATCTAGCTAGAATGTTGAGAACATCTCCTGATTTTGCTAACTCTTTAATTTTCAGCTCATCCTCCTCTGAAATTTTGATATCCTCTATATCTTTTTCCACAGGTTCTATATATACCGCATTTATTATTAAATCTAACACAGCCTGTGTCTTTGAATTTTGAAGAGCCTCTACAACTCCTACAATCCTTATTCTAGTACCAGGGATTGTCCTTCTTTCCATACGAGGTTCGCACAAATCTTCTGTAAGAAACACAATAATTTGTGCGGGTTGCTCCCCTCTTTCAATTTGATCAGGAGTCTCCTCAACCAAAAGTCTTTGCATATCTACAGTTTTTCTTTCTACTTCTACGAATCTACCTTCGGATTCACCACACACGGAACAAACTTTAGGTTTTTCTATTTTGAATCTAATAAACTGTTCTTTGTCACTATCTTCTCCAAACAGGTTATACCAGAATTCTCCCCCACATTTATTATGGTAGTACTTAACAGCCACTACAACAGGTCTTACTTCAGTAGATACCTTTATTATCCCTTCAGTTTCGATTAATTTTCCTATATGCTCTGAACGGATATCTCTAATTCTTATCCAACGATCCTTGGGTAGATCTTTTATTCTAACTTTTACATTAATCCCGAGTTTTTGGCTAAAGAATTTTTCCAGAACCTTTAAGGTATTTTTAGGGTTATTTAATACTTCCTCTGCGAGCTTTATATCTACGGCAGCGATTGCTTTATGGGATATAATGATAGTACAGCTACCTTTTTTAAGAGACTCAGAGATTTCATCTTTAACTATTGAATATAGCTCCTGTAACTTTTTTACTAGTTGTTCATCCATAAATATGTTATGTTACGTAATCTTAAGTATTGTTATGAACTACTTCTATACGTCAAGTTCAAGATACAGTATAATAATTTAGTTTTTTAGAACCATATAATAACTATATACTTTTATGGGTATTTTTAATATGCTTCTATATTTGATTTTAAGGATAATACATGGATTTTATTAGATTATTAGATACTAACAGAGAGTTCCCGGCCTAAATCATCCAACAATACATTAGTTTAAGGTATTAAGTAGATTACCTACCAAAAATCTTTAAAATAGTTGCTACCTCTTTATTACTTATATAGGGCCCGTAGCTCAGCGGTGAGAGCGCCGGCCTTATAAGACTTGGCGCTCGTACATCTAAGAAAGCCGGAGGTCCGGGGTTCGAATCCCCGCGGGCCCAATACGGTTAATGGTTATGAGATAAAATTGCTAAAAATTGTGACAAGTCGAGAATTTCTAGATATTATTTAAAAAATAATAAATTAATGGTAAAAAACAAAGATTGGTAAAAGCTACTCAGAGGGTTTTTCCTCTTCTTCCTTTCTTTTCATAAGGAATAATGCTATTGCTGCCAATATAATTATTCCTCCAATCAATATTATCAATTTATCCTTACCTAATATTGTTCTTGTAATTGTTTTTGTCTCGTTAGGAGATGGGGGTAGTATATCTATTGGTTGTTCTATCTTAGCAAGAACCTTACCTGTGTTCAAATCTATTACTTCCACTGTTATATTATCTTTTCCTGTCTGTTTTCCTATTATATCTAATGTTATTTTCTTTTTCAATCCAATTCCACCAACAATTAATTGATCCTTCGATAATTTTATATCTACCTTAGTAGCGTATGCCTCTATTTTAACCGGTATTATATCCTCTACGTGTGATGTTAGTATTAATTTTGCAGTTTTATTCTCTCCTACTATTATCTCCGAGGGTGCTAATAACTCAGCAGTAACTAACTCTTGTTCTATGTCACCCATCCCTCCTGGAATTCTTAATACAACTTTGTAATCCTGCTTTACATACTGATTATACATGAATCTTAATGTTACATGATATCTTCCAGGTTTTAGATCTTCCGGTAATGGCACTACTACCTTAAACTCTTTTGCCTCTCCTGGAGCGAACTCAAAGCTGCTTAAAGATCTATACAGATTTAGATCTTCAGAAACCAGCTCTGGCTTGACTACTATTGGCTTATCTAAGACATTTCTTAATGTCATTTTTATAAGAACTAAGTCCCCTGGTTCGTATTCTGGTGGTAATATTGAAACGTCATATACTTTTATAGCATTAATTTGTAGGGGAGCTATTATTATTGGATATTCTTTTTCAAATACTTTTAATCCCTCTTTATATACCTCTATGGCTAATTTATAATGTCCTGGCTCCAATATACCAAAGTTTACATCGAATCTTGCTTCAACATATTTCTGCGCGCCGATGGACATATAGTTTACTAGATTTATTTTTCTCACCCCATATTGGTCGTATACTCTCAAATACACTGCAACATTGTTTGCCTTCCTAGAACCATCGTTCTTTATACCTACTAGGAATGTATACACCCTCCTATCAAATTCTTTTTGCTTAGTTAAATTTGGTGCTAGATATATTATATCCAGCTCTCCTGATTTAATATTATCCTTTATATATATAGTGATAGATGTATCGTCATATCTTGTAATCACATTAGTACCATTAGTAAATACAACTGTCATATTGGCTATCACCCTTATAGACCCATCTTTCTGAGACAGTTTCTCTGCAATAATGCTTCCTGGAATATACACATCAATTGTATTCACTCCCTCCGCTAATCCCACATATAAGTTCTCTTCATACAATATTCTACCATCCTCTCCTAATACATACACATACAATGTTGGATCTGCTATATCATATCCATTATCTATTATTTGGTGATCGTCAGTGTTCACATTGGCTATTAATTTTAATGACAATGTTGTTTGCTGTAAAGTTTCTGGTGTGACATAGTTAGGATACTCTACAAACTCTATATCTACGCTTTGTGCAAATACTGTAGGTATTAGTAAAAGAGCTAATACAGGTAGGAGATATTTGGCCTTCATGTACTACTATTGGGTGTAGAAATTTATAAACTTTTCTCAACCTACTACCAAATGTATAGACGGAATATTGGAAATATTATTACCTAATCGCACTAACTTTTTTAACTATTTCGCTTTCCCCTGGGATAAAAGGTAGTATATCTTCTACAGGTATTTTTAAAAAACTTGATATTTCTTTTGCAGTTTCTAGAGGCTTCTTATTACCAGGGATTATAACTACATATTCGCTAGTTTTCTTCGATACTGAAGATGGAACCCCAGGTATTGGATTTTTATTAGGATCAACTCCTAATGCTATTTCAAGTTTAGCTCTAACATAATTTTTTTTTCCATAGATCATAAAGGAGCCTTTTGGTAGATACTCCCCAGCTGGCGCCTGTTTGGATACTTGCTCAGGATATATATAATAGACCTCTATATATGCCAGTTTTTGTTTCCAAGCTTTTGAATATGATGCAACAAATTGTGCCGCTTCAGTAATATCTACTTCATTAGCATCTTTTCCCCTTTTTAGCACGCCAAAAGGCGATCCATGAATTTCTGCATGAAAAACAAGATCAGTATGATCAAGATATTTTCTTATCAATATTTCGTTAGTAATTGCGTCCTTTCCTGCAACTAACAAAAATCCATTAGAAGTATGGAACCATCTAAATTTCTCATACCACTTTTTCTTTCTTTTTTTCTCCAGTTTTCTTTTTTCATCTTCAATTTCCTTACCTATTTGGGAAATCTTCTCTTTAGTAGCATTTATTTGGATTTCTAATCTTTTTAACTTACTTCTTAGCTTTTTAGCCTTTTCAAAATAAATAGAAGCATTTTCAAAGATGGATTTTCTTTTATCTAATTCGATAATCATTTCAACATATTTAAAATCCTTTTGTATGTTTTTTCTAGAATAGTTGTAAACTGTCTTACTTGTTCCTCTAAATTATTAGATTGGGTGGCCGGTGAGATATCATATGGTTGTCCATATTGAAAGACTAGTTTTAGAATCTCGATTGATGCCCTAAGAGATTCAATTTTAATATCTTTATCTATCTTTTCTTCATAACCTAATATTTTAATATCCATTACATTTCCAAAATCGTCCAAAGTCAGCTTCACTTTATGATTTTTTTGAACTTGTTTTAAAACATCTTCAGAAACACTGTACCATTTGCCTCTAACTTTTATTCCTTTATTTCGATAGCTAATAGCTTCTATTACCCCTTCAACCTCCATTTTTCCCTATAGTTTTTCATAATTTTAATTTTTTACAAATTTCGTAGAATGTGCATTTTACACATTTATTTAGATTTTTATTCATACCCGGATCTTGTTCATTTTCTATTATACTAAGTATTCTATCTCTCATAGTAAGAACTCTCTTAAAACATCTATAATTTAATCTTACTTCCTTTCTCTTCCTAGATTTTGTATAATATATTATTCCTCTATCAATAATATATCTTGGAAAATTATGTTTAAGTAAAAGTGCATATGCATGTAATTGAAAAATATGGCTATTAGAATAGTTCCCTGACTTTATTTCAACAGGAATAATGTAATCTCTATAGAATTCTATCCTATCAACCCTCCCAACGATTTTCAAAGTATCTGATAGAAGTTCTAATTCTGATTTTATTTTAGGTTCTAACTTGTCCCACAGAAAGATCCCATACTCTTGATAGGTCTTCATAGTGTTGTAAACATTCTTGGCTCTCTCATATACATCATCATAGATGTGTTTCTTCAACTCTATGAATAGATATTCCTTAGATAGCGAAAATTTATCAATTTCCTTAGAATAGTTGTTTAAAACATCGCTTATTATTTTATTAGCTGTTATTTCATATATCTTTAGGATATAATCGAATGAATACTCATCGTCTATTTCATAAACTATACTCTCTTCCACCTCATTCAATCTATCAAAAACAGAGTGTACTAGAGTACCAAATAATGCTTTTTCCCCTCTTTCTTCCTCTAGATCCAAAACCCTCTTCAAATATATTTTTCGAGGACAGAATAAGTAATCTAAAAAATCAGTAACCCTAACATAAGTATCCATAATTTTAATGGTCATAGATAAAATTTTAATAAATAATATTTTCGAGACTAAAGGACAGCTCTAAGTTAGCAAAAATACATATCCACGTATCATAGAAACTGTAGATGGAGGGAGTATAATCAGAAAATTTAGATTGGTATAGAAATAATATATTTTCTCTAAATCTTAATTCTAAAAATGAAAATATTTATTTCAGGTAATCCAAGGACAGGTAAAACAAGCCTTATTAGGAGAGTAATAACAGAGTTCGGAATAGACAATTTCTTTGGGTTTTGGACAGAGGAAATTAGAGAGAACAAAAAGAGGGTTGGGTTTAAGATAGTGGCTACGTGGGGCGAGAAAATTTTACTCGCAAGCACTAATGTAAGAACACCCTATAGAATTGGAAAGTATTTCATAATAAAGGAGAATTTGGATATATTTTCTTCATATATGCTGGATAAGATCGATTTGTATAGAGATAGAATTATTGTAATAGACGAGATAGGGCCAATGGAATTCTATTCAGAAAAATTTAAGCAACTTGTAAGAAAAGTACTAAAGGAAAATTACAAAGTTCTTGCAACAGTTCACAGGAAATATATACATTTGGTACCTTATTATTATTGGCTCGAGATTGGTAAATGGTGGAAAGTTTATAATAATGTTAAAAAGAATATAAAAGCTGTACTTTCCAAGCAAAACAACACTTCTTCCGTATAAATAAATACTAATTTTGGCACTACGACACCCCTATACCCATTATTTTAGAATTGAGAACGTTATACAAGTTTCTTATGGAAAGCTATAAAAAATAAGTTAGAAATATAATACAGAATGGTAAAGATTGTAGTTTCTGTAGACAAAGAAAAATGTATAGCTTGTGGTGCATGCGTAGCAATAGCTCCAGAAATATTCGAATTTGAGTCTGATGGAAAATCACAGACCAAAATAACCAAAATCTCGGATGGTGATCTAATACAGAAGGTCAAAGAGGCGAAGGATGCCTGCCCAACAGGTGCAATAATTACAGAAGAGGAATAAATCTCTCTTAATGAGAATATTTTTTTATGTAGACAAAGAAAAATGTATAGCTTGTGGTGCATGCGTTTTAATATCTAAAGATCTTTTTATTTTTGACAAAGATGGAAAAGCAAAAGAAACGAGGAAAGTAGTGGAGGATAAGGATTCTATAATGCTTGTAAAGAAAGCAGAGGAAGCTTGCCCAACAAATGCCATAATCGTAGAAGAATTAGAAGGCTAACAATTAAAGATAATATTTTATATAATTTGCTAGATATACCAATATAAAATGGTTGCTATTTATGAAGGGGCGATTAATCTTCTAGATAAATTTGGATTTTTTAACATAATACTTCCTTGGATATTAGTTTATGCACTTACATATGGTATACTCCTCAATACAAGGATCTTTGGAGATGCATTCAATAGTAATAACGTTAAAGAGGCAAAGATGGCAAGGAGCATATCCTCCATGATTGCTTTTGCAATAGCATCTATAGTAATAGGGTCTTATCACGCTGTAACGAGTATAAGAGGAGTAGTTCCATTAATAGCGATTTTTCTAATAATAGTATTTTCAATAATATTAGTAGTAGCAGCCTTTGCATTGCCTGAAGGAGAGCTAATAAAGACGGATACCTATGCTAAATTTAAAAAATATATGGGAATACCAGCAACGATACTTCTTATATTAGTTATATTGAACTATTTTGGTCTCTTAAAGGGAATCTCGGGATCGGGAGTTCCTGGGAGCTTCTGGAGTAAATATGGAGATTATATAGGGGCTATACTAATGTTGGCAGCATTCGGAGTAATTGCTTATTTGCTGGTTAGAGAGCCCAAATCCCAAGAACAAAATAATAATTAACAAAAATGACATATAACTTTTATGAGATAGCAACTACATCTTTATCAACATATGGGTTTTATAATATAATTTTACCATTTATTTTAATATATTCCATAGTATTTTTGCTTTTGGAAGCCGCTAATCTATTTAAAATAGATAATGACGATAGTGTAGGTAGAAAACTACATGCTGGATTTGCTTTTGGATTTACACTTATGGCATTAGCCCATCAGGAATTAATGGAATGGATGGTATACTTAATTCCTCATGCTACAGTTTGGATTCTAGGTTTATTCCTATTTGCTATTGCTATAGCATTTTTCATAAAACCAGAAGAAATAGGGGATACTGCACGTGGTATAATAGCGCTTGTAACAATAATAGTAATAGTACTCCTGGCAGTCTATGGGATTAGAGGAAGCACTTCTGCAAGTTATTTAGAGGGATTTGGTTTTGCACAGTTTGTAGGCAAAATAATAACTCCAGATATAATAGCTATTCTTGTATTAGTGGTGGTGTTTTGGTTGCTAATGAAATGGCTTTCCTCTAGCGAAACATCCTCAAACAATAATAGTAATTAATTAAAGATAATATAATAAAATGGCCGCTGAGTTAAACCTCTCTTTATTTATGAGCCTCCTGAATAACTATGGGATATCTACCTTATTAGGGCCATTTTTGGTAATTTTTACAATGATATATGGGCTTTTACACAAAATAGGGATATTTAAAAATCAAGAAAGAATCATGGTAGCGATCTCATTTGTATTTAGTCTTTATTATATATATAGTACAAATAATATAATATTTACTCAAAGGTTTTTTGCAATGTTTTTTTATGAGATTCTTACTATACTACTGGTACTCATAGCATTCAGTATTTTTGCTAGGAATCCAACAGGTGGTGAAGATACTAGAAAAAAGAGGCAGGCTATATTTAGCGGAGTTTTAGGACTCTCAGTAGTGATTGCAGCATTGTATGCATTCAAGGGGAACCCAACAGCAGTTGGTATGATATCTAAACTAATATTAGAAAGTCTATATAAGTATTTAATAGAAACTGGATTATTTACATTTTTAGTACTAGTTGGAGTTTTTATAATGTTGACAAGATGGCTAACTGATGACTCTAAGAAAAAAAAGAAAGAGAAAAACTGGAAGAAGAAAGTAGGACGGTATTTTGTACTCCCAGCAGAGATATTAGATGAAGCTGTATCAAAGAAAAAGTAATACTAATCCCTTATGAGGCCGATGTATTTTTTATCTCTAGATCTCTCCTATTAGCTTTTTAGCTCTTTTAACTCTTTGAGAAAAGAGTATATCAGTAACATAGGAGTATCCCTTTTCATTTAGCATTTCCCGGAGTTTATAAATAGTAGCAGAGCCTCCAAACAAATAATAACCCTTATAGAATATTGCATCTCCACCTAATACTTGTCCTCCAACAGCATGTGCCAAAAGCTCATCTAATCCTTGTATCTCTTGAACCAAGCACACAAATTCTCCTGCTTTATCTCCATATTTTTCTTTAAACCTTTCTGCAACTTTTCTACTTAGTTTATTAAGTGATTTGTAAAAATCTCTATAACAATATATATCAATTATACACTCCTTCTCAAATTGTGTTTGAGCAGGTATCTTATCCTCATTTATTCTGAACAATCTCCCATCTGCTTCATGAAATTTTTTCTCTATATAACCCCATATTTCATCTGTAACAGTTTCAACAATCATATTATATTCGTCCTCATACTTTTCGTAGAAAGGACCTACTATCTTTTTCCATATTTCATACTTTTTATCTACAATTGCATGGGATTGTTCATGTGCAATAACATCTAGGTTTTTAGAAACACTTTTTTAATATATATTGTTTCCTCTTTAGGCCTATAACATGGAAATTCTATATCATCATCATGCACAATCTTTATTTTTATATTTTTTAGATATTTTTTATCCTCTCCGAAATTATAATATGCTCTCATATTATTATTACTGTATGGTGGTGATATATAAATCTTTCTATTGAACTTTTAGTACTTGACATATATCCGCAAAATAGAGCAAATAGTTACTAAACTATTAGTTGGTCTATGCACTAATTATATGATATTTTATTTTCTCTCCGTTGATTTATTACATAAATAATCGATACTATACTTTTATATTCAATGATGGCTATTAATATTCTTATGGTAAAGGATAAAATCCAGAGGTTTAGATATGCTATGGAGAAACTCGAGATATTCATTGAGGACCTAATAATTATTATAACAGCGTTTATTGTATTACTAATAGTTTTGGGTATAGGAAATATTGTCTCAGAGATTACCCAAACTGCTGCTCAGCAATATCATGCATTAACATTGGTAGTTGTAGGTTGGTCTATTCTCCCATGGATTTTAATGCTAGGTATTATGATAATTGCAAGAGATTTTTGGATAATAAGAAGAATTCTGGAAAAAGCTGTGAGAATTGAAGCAAAGTTGGAGAGAGAGTTAGAAACAGGACTTTCGAAGAAAAAGAAGAAGTAAGAACCAATTCTTTATTTTTTGCTTTTGTAGGGTTAAGAATGTAATAAATGTAGTTGTAGATTAGAATATCATCTTGTGAGATAAATAAACTTTTAGCATAATATACATAAATGGAGTCTGATGATAGAATAGTTTTTGCAAAGAAAGATACAAAAATTCGAGAAATTCTTGGAGCAATAAAAGAAAATAAACATATAATAGTCTTGGATGAGGAGGGGAAATACTATGGAATTCTGCCTAGAGATGTTCTCGTAAAAGTTGCTTTCAATTTAGATGCAAAAATAGGAAATTACGTAATACGAGTGAGACCTCTATCAGAAAGTGATACTAGTGATATATTAAAAGTTATAGAAAAGATGGTTGCTGCCAATGTAAGGGTACTTCCAATTGAATCTGCGAGTGGAGAGATTGCTATTATAGATATATATGATGTTTTAGAGAAAATAAAAGATTCTGAGTTTCTTAATGAAAAAGTAGAGAAATACATGCATGAGGAGGTTGTTACCATATATGAAAGAGAACCTGTAACGAAAGCAATAGCAATAATGAAGAGAAAAGGAGTATCTAGACTTGTAGTCCTAGATGAGAGTGATAGGCCAGTAGGGATGGTAACCGCGGGAGATATTGTTAGAAACATTCTATTTGAAAAAGAACGACCAAAAGTTGGTGAGATTGCTGAAATAAGATTTTCGGTAGAGGTGAGAAGTATAATGTCTACACCCCTATTAACTGTAAAACCCAAAAGCAAATTGAAAGATGTTGTAAGATTATTACTAGAAAATAAAATATTTGCTATACCAGTAGTTAACTCTAAATTAAAGGGTATGATATCTGCCAAAGAGATATTAGCGGGATATATAGCATATCATAAAAAGATGGAGTTCAATCTAGTAATTCATGGAATACCCTTGGATGAGTACGATATAGAATGGATAAAAAAGAGAGTAGAAAAACTAGTTCAAAGGTTTACAGATTTGATAGGAGAAAGACCAACATTAATAATGCACATTAAAAAAATACGATCTAGGTACTTTGTTGTAAGAGCAAGATTGATTGGTAGCAAAATATCTTTATATGCATCTAGTGAGGGATATGGGTTGTATTCTGTTATAAGTAACGTGTTACGCGTGTTGAGAGAGGATCTGGTAAAAATAAAATACGAGAGAGAGAAAAAATACTTATTAACTAGGCTTTTGAAAGAAGGTCTGTAGAACTAAAACCCCGATCTGATTTATTTTTAATTAATTTTAATATCAGTCCAATTTCTGAGGGGTTATACATTTTTAAAATCCAAGCATTATTTTTTCGGTTATATTTGATTTAAAAGCTCAACAACAATCATATAGGAAATGGAAGTAGTACCTCTACAACCTTTGGGTAAAGAAGATGTGAAAAAACTAGAAACAGCCTTGTTAGTGGCAGCATTATTTGATCCCGAGGTTATAGAGAAAATAAAGGATCCTCGTGATAGAGTTACATGGGTAGATTCTTTAGCTGTAGCTGCCGCAGCATTCGCTAGAAGAAAAGCAGGCATGACTATCGAGCAGATAGCGGAAGAAGTAGGTAGGTCTGAAACAACAATAAGAAATCATCTGGAGGGAAAAACTGAAGCTGGAAAAATTATTCAAAAGGTTTATGAGAAATTGGTGAAGAGTAAAGGAGCGCTAGAAATAAAAATGATTGATGAAAGTATTGCCGAAAAGAAAATTGAAAGATTAAAAGAGAAATTAGACGAATTTGAGAGCAAATTAAAAGAATTAATCGATCTATTTGATAAAATAAAAAGAGAAATAGAATGATAGTGGTACCAGGGACTGTAATAGGTAAAAGAGGGGACAGGCTGGAGGGTGCTTATTATTTTATTGGAGACTATGCAGTAGCATCCTCAGTAGCTATAAAAGAAGTTAGAGGGAACAAAATAAAAATTACTCCTCTATCTGGGATATATATACCAAATAAAGGAGATATAGTGATAGGGAGGATAATAGAGGTGTATCCCAATGGATGGCAAGTTGATATAAACTCTCCTTACCATGGATTCTTGTTAATAAGAGATGCTGTATATGAATTTGTAGATATAACAAAAACAGATCTAAATAATTATTATACTTATGGAGAATTTATATCAACTTGCCATCCATTAGGATACACCTCTATTATCCTCCCTATCACT
>JAIXNB010000014.1 GCA_020697515.1 Nanobdellota archaeon | reverse complement strand
GCAGCTGAGATAATTAAGAGCGAGAAGTTTTACTAATAAAATTTTAAAGTTTTAGGCTTATAAATTTTTAAATGACCTATCCGATTAATGGATAAACTTTCTAAGAGATGGAGTACAAAACAGGAGGAAGATGTGCTGAAATTCTGGAGAGAAAATAAGTTGTACCAAAAATGGAAACTTTCTCAAAGAGGAAAACCAAACTTTAATTTTCTAGAGGGGCCTCCCTATACTACTGGTAAAGTTCATTTAGGGCATACATGGAATAGAACATTAAAAGATGTAGTCCTGAGATATAAAGCTAAGAAGGGTTATCACGTATGGTTGCAATCTGGATTTGATATGCACGGGTTACCAATAGAAGAAAAAGTAGAGAAAAAGTTAGGTATAAAAAATAAAAAAGAAATAGAAAAAACAGGAGTACAAAAATTTATAGAGGAATGTAAAAAGTTTGCCTATGGATCTATGAAATCTTTCACTGACCTATATGAAAGAATAGCTCATTGGCAAGATACCGACAACCCATATTTACCAATTGCTAATGAATATATTGAAAGGGTCTGGTCTATGTTCAAAAAAGCATATGAAAGGGGATTATTGTATGAAGGCGAAAAACCTGTTTGGTGGTGTCCAAGATGCCAAACTACATTATCCAAACAAGAAATAGAGTTAGGATATGTAGATGCAAAATATAAACCCACAATAGATCCTTCCGTTTTTGTTAAATTCAAATTAAAGGACGACTCAAATACATATTTAGTAGTTTGGACAACTACTCCCTGGACGTTGACATTCAATCTAGGGGTGATAGTAAATCCAAATATAGAATATGCCCTAGTAGAAGTCCCAAAGATATATGTTAGGGAGCTGGAGATAGATAGTAGAGATAAAAAAGTATTGAAGGAAGGTTTGGAACACGAAAATGGAAAAGAATATTGGATAATAGCAAAGGATCTCGTAGAAAAGCTAATGAATAAACTAGAAGTGCAAGAATATAAAATAGTAAGGACATTTTTAGGTAAGGAATTAGAAGGAAAAGAGTACATACCCCCATTTTACGAGGAATTAAAAGAGATTTTAGATAATATTAAAAATAACAACCCAAATGTATTTACCGTGTGGTTATCTGAAGAATATGTAAATATTGAAGAAGGTACAGGCCTAGTTCATGCTGCACCCGGATGTGGTCCAGAAGACTATGAAGTAGCACAAAAATATAAAGTAGAACCATTTAGTACTGTTGATGAGGAAGGTTACATAAGGAATTTGCCGTTCTTTGAGGGATGGAGGGCTAAGTTCGACGATCTTAAATGGGTTAATTTGTTAAAAGATAAGAAATTACTCATACACTTTGAATGGTATGAGCATGATTATCCAGTATGCTGGAGATGTGGAACAAAGTTGATAATAAGAACAACTGAACAATGGTTTCTGAATATTCAAAAACTAAAGGATGAGTTAATACAAGATTTAGAAAAAGTAAGATATATACCCACATTCGCTAAGGAAGCATTTACAAATGTAATAAAAACTGCTCCTGATTGGGTGGTATCTAGGCAGAGATATTGGGGAACTCCACTACCAGTATGGAAGTGCCCAAACGGCCATATATATGTTGTAGGGTCTATAAAAGAATTAGAGAAGCTTACTGGTAAGAAATTTAAGAAAGTTTATATAGTTGTTAGAAAATCCGAATATGCAGAAGACATGTTGAAGGAATATTATGATATTGAGAACAAAGTTAATGCAGAGGAAGAAGATTTATTAGATCTAATAGAGAAAGTTGAGGATGAAACTTTTATATTTGTAGATAACCTTAAAGAATCTACAATTGATAAGATCACCCAAAAATATTTCATAGTTAGATCTCTTGGTCAAAGAGATTATGAGCTCATAAGAGTATATAACTATGATTTGCATAAACCGTTTGTGGATACATTTACATTTAGATGTCCTGTTTGTAACTGTACTATGAAGCGTGTACCAGACGTGGTAGATGTATGGATAGATTCAGGATCTGCTCCATATGCCTCCAGAATACCTCCAATTTATCCAATAAATTTCATAATAGAAGGACTAGACCAACTACGAGGGTGGTTCTATTCGTTAGCCATACTAGGTAAAATATACTTTGGTGATATCCCATATAGAAACGTATATGTCCATGGATTCACACTAGATTCCCAAGGATTAAAAATGTCAAAGTCTTTAGGTAATGTTATCGACCCATTTGATTTGATAAAAGAATATAGCGCGGATGCTGTTAGATTATATCTCTCATCCGCTGCCAAAGCCTATGAGGATATTAAGATAGATCCAAAAGAGATTAGAGTCAAATTAGATAGTTTAAATATACTATGGAATACTCATGTATATCTAGTCGAGCAAGCAAAATATTATAACATAAACCCCCGGGAAGTAAAACCAGAATTAGAGTGGTCTGATAAATACATACTACACCTTCTAGAAAAAACCAAAAAGGAGATAGAAAAAGCTTTAGAGAATTATGAACTGTGGAAAGTGGGAAGGCTCCTAGAGAGATTATACACTGAACTATCAAGATTCTATATAAAATTAAATAGAGAGAGATTGCAAGAGGATTCAAAGACTGTTCTATGGGTTATATATACTGTTTTAGGAGACACTATAAACATGTTATCTATAGTTACCCCATTTATAACTGAAAAAATCTATCAAAACCTAAAAGAGGCATTTGGAGGAAATAACATATCCATACACCTGATACCCTGGCCTAAAAGCAGGGAAGAGTATATAAATGATGAGATAGAAAAGGAAGCAGAAATACTTAAACAGGTTTTAGAAAGTGGGTTAAGACTCAGAGATAAACTAGGAATATCTTTAAGATGGCCATTAAAGGAGGTGTACATAGAACCAAAAGACGAAAAAACTGAAAACACTCTGAAAAAACTCGCAGGAATAATAAAAGTAAAACTAAATGTTAAAAAAGTACACATAGGAAGAATACCGGGAACTTGTGAGAAGTCAGAAGATAAAAGGTTCTACATAGCATACAACACTGAGGAAGATGAAGAACTGTTAAAGGAGGGTGTATTGAGAGAAATTCAAAGAAGACTACAAAACCTAAGAAAAGAACTTGGATTAAGAAGAGGTGAAAAGGTCGTATTTATATTAAAAACAGATGATTATATAAAGAACATAATTGAAGAAAACTTGAGTAGACTATCTAAAGTTACAGATTCTACAATATTCTTTGAAGATATAAAGATAAATGTAAAGAAAGAAAAGGAATTTAAGATAAAGAAACACGTTATCAAAGTAAAGGCGGGCTTCGAATAAGTTTTTTTGACAGAGCAGTTTTTAACTTTTAAAAATATTAATTGCAAAAAATATTTTTATATGGCGCAATGGAAAGTCAAGAATTTAGTTGTTTCTGCAGATCTTAAAACAAACATACCATTGGAAAAACTAGCTGTTGAGCTTCCAAATGCTGATTATAACCCTGAGCAGTTTCCTGGATTGATATTAAGATTCGAAAAAGAAACACCAACTATGTTAGTATTTAATAGTGGAAAGATAATAGTAACTGGGAGTAAATCTGTTAAAGAAGCAAAGGAGATGATAGAAAAATTAAGATCAGTATTAAAACAAATGGGAATAAAAACCTCCAGTAATTATGAAATAGATGTTCAGAACTATGTTGTCTCGGGACAATTCGAATATAAGAATATCGATTTGATGAGGATGGTGACAGAATTGGACTTCGTCCAATATGATCCAGAACAGTTTCCAGGTGCAATAGTAAGATATCCTCCTGATAGAGGAAATACCACTTTCCTAGTATTCGGAACAGGTAAATTTGTATGTACCGGAGCAAAATCCGATGGAGAAGTAGAAGAAGTTATAAGATTATTTGAAAAAGAGATAATTAGCAAATATGCCAAAGCTTAAATTTTTTATACCCCTTACTTTCTATGCAAGAAAGAAAAACCGGTACTACTGTTGTAGCTATTAGAACCAAAGGCGGGATTGTTATAGCTTCTGATAAAAGAGTATCTTGGGGGTATTTAGTATACTCCAAAGAGGGTGAAAAAATGATACAGATAACAGATAATATCATAATTGCAGCTGCAGGAGTTTATGCAGACTTACAGTTTCTAGCAAAAATACTATCT
Source organism: Nanobdellota archaeon (assembly GCA_020697515.1). Classification (GTDB taxonomy): domain Archaea; phylum Nanobdellota; class Nanobdellia; order Nanobdellales; family Nanobdellaceae; genus JAIXNB01. The sequence continues at coordinate 2,687 of JAIXNB010000014.1, read as the reverse complement.
GCAAATCTAAAATTAAAAGAATTGAGATCAGGAAAGAAAGTAACAGCAAGAGAAGCGGCATATTTCTTATCTACAATGATGTATGCAAGAAGGTTATTACCTTACTTAGTAGAAGTGATCGTTGCTGGAAAAGATAATGGAGATTTTGGAATATATACTTTAGATCCTGCTGGTTCAATAATTGAAGAAAAGAGATTTATTGCAACAGGATCCGGAATGATGTTTGCATTAGGTGTCCTTGAAGCGGAGTATAATGAAAACTTATCTTTAGAAGAAGCTAAAGATCTCGCGAGGAAAGCGATATATACTGCAATACAGAGAGATATGGCATCCGGAGATGGAATAGAAATTGTTTCTATAACAGATAAGGGAATAGATAGAGAGCTAATAAAGATAAGCAATTCTGAGAGTAAAACTAGCTAACTGCTTTTTCATACTTTTCCAATCTGCATTCTAAATTTAAAACCTAGTAATTATATTTTTAAGTTTTAATGAAACTAATCAAGAGATAACTCATAAATAAAAATTTAAGCTTCAGATGTTTAAGTTTCATGATTATGTTGAAAATACAAGAAGATATACTAAAGGAATTTCCACTAGGAACTGTATCAGATGTTAAATTTGAAGCAGCAAAAATAGTGATATACGTCAAAGATAAAGAATTATTTGCTAGAGGTTTTGAAATAGGAAAACAACTAGCTCAGAAATTTAAGAAAAGATTTGAAATTAGGTTAGATCCAAAATTCCTACCCGATGAACATATAATAGTGGAAAGAATAAAAAATACACTGCCGAGAGAAGTAGGATTAAGGAATATTTATGTAGAAAAACATTTATCTACAGTAGTGTTGGAAGTTTATCATCCGGAGAAGCTAGATAAAGAAGTAATAAATTATTTAAGGACTCTAACATTTTGTAATATACGAGTAAAACGGGCGCCATTAAAATCTTCTAAAACTATAGATGTAATAAGAGAGTATTTACATAGACAATCAGAATATAGGTCTAAGTTTCTCCATGAAGTTGGTAAAAGAATATTATCAGGGATATATGACAAACCCCGGAGAGATTGGGTTAGGATTAGTGTTCTCGGTGCAGGGAGGGAGGTCGGGCGGTCTGCGTTCCTGCTTCAAACACCCGAATCTAATATAATAATAGATTTTGGTGTAGGGGTATCAAACGTTGGTTCTGATGCTTATCCAGTATTGAATCTGCCAGAATTTGATATAGATCAGATAGATGCCGTAGTAATATCACATGCTCATCTAGATCATATAGGATTTTTACCATTTTTATTTAAGATCGGATGGAGAGGTCCCATATATCTTACAGAGCCAACTAGAGATCTCGGTGCATTAATTTTGTTAGATTATATAAAAGTCGCAATGAGACAATTAAAGCAAGCTCCATTTTCTGCAAAAGAAGTTAAAGAGTTTTTAAAACACACAATAACACTAGATTACGGAGAAGTGACTGATATTACACCAGACATAAAAATAACTTTTCAAAATGCAGGACATATTCTGGGTTCTGCAATGATTCATATGAATATTGCAAACAAACACAATATTCTATATACAGGAGACTTGAAAGTGTTTCCTGGGAGACTTTTAGATAAGCCAATTACAAAGTTCCCAAGATTAGAAACCTTAATAATTGAGAGTACATATGGTGGTAAAGAAGATTATCATCCGCCTAGACAAGATGTTGAAAAGGAATTTATAAATGATGTAAAGAGTACTCTAAAAGAGGGTGGGAAAGTGTTAATACCTGTTCTTGCTGTAGGGAGGGCACAAGAGATATTACTAGAACTATCGGAAGCTATTTTGAATAAAGAAATCCCAGAAGTTCCAATATATATTGAAGGGATATTGTGGGAAACTTCTATGATCCATACAGCATATCCGGAATTCCTATCAAAAAATTTGCAAAAGGAAATTATAGAAGGAAAAAATCCATTTGAGCAGGAATTTATCATGAGAGCTAGTCCTAAGGAAAGAAAAAATATAATGGAGAGTGAGGAACCAGCAATAATCGTAGCTACTTCAGGTATGATGAATGGAGGACCCATTGTGGATTATTTTAAATATGGAGCTGAAAATGAGAAGAATCTTTTAGCTTTTGTTTCATATCAAGCTAAGGGGACTCTTGGAAGGAGAATATTGGATGGAGAAAAAGAATTTATACTTGATAAAGAAAGAGTTCAAGTTAAGTTAAAGTATAAAAAATATGATGGATTTTCGGGTCATGCTGATAGGCGAGAACTAGTACATTTTGTGGGTAGACTATCACCAAGACCTAGACAAACTATAATAGTGCATGGAGAGCCTCCAAAGCCATTTGAACTTGCATCAAAATTAAAGAAAACCTTCAATATAGAAACTTATATTCCAAAAATAGGGGATGCTATTAGATTAGATTAAAAATTAACATTCTTGGTGGTTTTTAGATTTAAAATTTACTAAATCGGGGTCTAGGGGGTCATACGCGACCCTTACGGGCGATTGGGGACGGTCGGCTCGCCCCTCGGGTTTTCCCCTCGGGGCTTACACCGCCGCTCCATCAACCGGGTCTTCTACCCGCGCCCTTTATGGCCGCCTCTTTTCGGGATAGGGTTCGCCCTTAGATGCTTTCAGGGCTTACCCCTTACGGCGTAGCTACCGGGCCTGCCCTCGTCGGACAGCCCG
>JAIXNB010000013.1 GCA_020697515.1 Nanobdellota archaeon | reverse complement strand
ATGTTAACTAATGTTAACATAATCTATGAAGGTTGTTAAAATATTAAGGGCAGGATATCCTAAGGATATATATTATTAAAATAAAATTATTTTTATATCAAGGGTTAAAATGGTGTTAGTTAATGCTGAATATGACTTACCAAAAGATTTGAAGGATTTGTTTGAATCTGCTGTTGCAGAGGCAATACAGAACAATCATAGGAGATTAGTTGTTCTATCTGGAAGAAATTATGAGAGGTTGCTAGCAAATATGGTACTTTCATATGCAAAGATTATGTATAATTTTAAAAGTGAAGTAATAGGTTTGTATGTTACTGAGGACTATCATGGAGATTACTTAAAAAGATATAGTGAATTTAAAGATCTTATAAACAGAGAAGATTTATCATATTTAAAGATAAAGAGAGGTAAATATAGGAATTCAAAAGAATATATGGGTAAAACATATGATTTTTTAATTCTAGACATGTATAGAAGTCTTACTCCAGATGATTTAGGGAGGTTAGTTGGAACAGTTAGAGGTGGGGGGGTAATATTTATGTTAATAGAAGATTTTGAGAACTTTGAACAGGTTTATACTACCTTCCATAAGCATCTACTAACTCCTCCCTATGAACTTAAGGATGTTAGAAAAATATTTGAAAAAAGATTCAAAAGAAAACTCTTGGAACATAGAGGAATATACATCTATGATGTCAAAAAGGGTGTAATAAAGGGGCCTGAAAAAAAAGTAGAAAGAGATGTGATATTTCCTGAGAGAAAAAAGATAATTCTTCCCTCAGATACACTTTTCTCGGAGAGAATATATAGGGTTGCATATACACAAGATCAAATAGAAGTGCTAAAGTTATTAGAGGGATTGCTAGATAAAGATAGGAAAGCTTATGTTGTGATTGCTGATAGAGGGAGAGGTAAGAGCGCAGTTTTAGGACTAGCAATAGCAGGTTTAACAGAAATACTTTTAGATAAAAAAGGAAAGTGGGACATTGGAATAACTTCTCCATCTTTTGACAATATAGAAACACTGTTCGAGTTCTTGGAGATAGGGCTAAAAAAATTAAATATAAATTTCAAAAAAGTATCTAAGAAGAAGCTCTCTATAAAAAATAAGATCTTCATAGAATATAGAGAACCATTAAATATCTTGGATAAAAAATATAATTTTCTATTTGTGGATGAAGCTGCAGGTATAAGTGTTACTATTTTATACGATTATTTAAAAAAATATAAGAAGTTAGTGTTTTCTTCAACTATCCATGGTTATGAGGGAGCTGGAAGATCCTTTTCAGTAAGGTTCCTAAAACATCTAAAGGAAAATACGAATTTTAAGGTATATGAGTATAAAATGAAAGAGCCAATAAGATATAATGATAATGACCCAATTGAAAAATGGCTGTTTGATACACTATTATTAGATGCTGAACCCGCCCATTTGGATGAAAAGGATTTACAACAGATAAAGGAAAAAGCTACAATATTTTACAAAATTCCTCTAGAAAAGTGGTTTGAAAAAGAAGAGGAAAAACTTAGGCAGTTCGTCGGGATATATATCTTGGCACATTATCAAAATAGACCCAATGATATCGCCATGATAGCCGATGCGCCACATCATGATGGATTTTCACTTGAATTAGGATCTAATAAGATTGTAACAGCTATACAAGTAGCGTATGAAGGAAATATTCCGGAAGATACTATCAAAAGAATGCTAAAGGATTATAAACCCAAAGGTAACATAATTCCGGACGTAATTGCAAAACATTATAGGGAAACTGAGTTTCCTAAACTAAAAGGATTAAGAATTGTTAGAATTGCTACCCATCCCGAAGCTCAGGGCAAGGGCTTAGGATCTACGGCGCTACGCGAGCTATCTATTTGGGCTGAGAATATTAAATATAATTGGTTAGGCTCTGGATTTGGAGCAACAGTTGAACTTTTAAGATTTTGGCAGAAAAATGGTTTTGTAGTAGTTCATATATCCCCAGAGAAAAACAGAGTTTCTGGGGAGTATTCTGTTATAGTATTAAAACCACTCGATGAAAAAACTAACAAAATAGTAAGAAAGCTAAATTACGAGTTTAGATGGAGATTCTTAAATCAAATAACTGATGTATTCTTCGATATGACTCCTGAATTAATCTGGCAACTTCTACAAACTCCTTATGAACATGAACCTCATTTCAACCCATTACTAACCGATAACCAAATACAAAGAGCCAAAGTATATTTTAGAGGACCCATGACTTATGAGGCTGCAGCAGATATAGTTCGAAACCTAACAACATACTATTTTATGTATACCAAAAAAGATAGGCCAAAACTAACCAAGGAAGAGGAGTTATTATTAATATCAAAAATTTATTTAGCCTGGAGTATGAGGAAAGTTGCAAAATATTTTGATATTAAAGTCGGGGAAGCTAGAAGAAAAATAAAGAAGGGGGCTAAAAAGATATTTAATTGGTTAAAAGAAAAGTAAAACAAACTCTAAAAGTCCCAGATTAAAAGACTAAACTTGCCCCCGCCGGGATTCGAACCCGGGTCTCGGGGACGAAAACCCCGCATCCTAGACCTGGCTAGACGACGGGGGCTTGATACTATATAGTTTACCAGGTAAAGTTAAAAATATTTACTTTGTTATTTGGTCGTTCAGTCCTCTCATTTTATTTTTGATTGCTAAGTAAATAATATGGAATTTACTATAATATCTGAAGGATCTGCTAAAATAATCTATTCCGAAGAATGGTTGAAGAAACTTTCTAGACGGGTGGGAGTATTTTATAATCCTAAAATGAGAATAAATAGAGATTTTACAATTGCTGCTTTAAAAACTTATTCTGATATATACAGAAAAAGACTAACTATTTTAGATGCGATGGCAGGGTCTGGTATTAGGAGTATAAGGATACTTTTAGAGATCCCAGAAGTAATAGAACGAATTGTGATAAATGATATAAATAATAATGCTATATATTTTATAAAGAAAAATTTAGAACTTAATAGAATATATTTTGAAAATATCAATGTTTCCAATGAAGACTGCCGTATTTTAATGCTAAAAAATAAATATGATTATATAGACATAGATCCATTTGGTAGCCCAGTAGGGTTTATCCAGCCAGCTGTTTTATCATTGAGAAATAGAGGTATGCTAGGTGTCACTGCAACAGATATTTCCGCTTTATCAGGAGTTAGATCAAAAGCATGTTATAGAAAATACTCTTGCTTAGGAATTCGAACAGATTTCTATTTAGAATTCGGATTAAGGACTCTGGCAAAATATGTAATTGAAGAAGCACTGAGATTTGATGCAGCAATGATCCCTATATTCGGATACTATTATTTACACCACTATAGAATATTTTTTATTAAATCTAAGAAAAGTAAGGATGTTAATTTCGTCATGGGAAACATAAAGCATATATATTATTGTCCAGCCTGTCATTATAAATCCGTAGATGAGAAAATTTGCCCATTATGCAAAAAACAGATGAAGATGCTTGGACCAATATATATAGGCCCTTTATATGATAACTTGTTTGTGAACAGTATTGTACGGTGTAGATCATTACATAAAGAGTCGCATGATGTTCTACTGAAAATTCTTAATGGAGATTTTAAGTATAAAGATGTATGGTACTATTATAATATAAGCCTGTTAGCTAAATCTCAAAAAGTACCAAATATCCCTAAGATTGAAAGAATTCTCGAGCAATTCAATGCTGTCAGAACACACTTTGGACCCCTAACAATAAAATCTAGAGAGTACCCTATTTTAAAAGATATCTTTACAACCTAACACAATGTTAATTTTATTGTTAACAATATGTTAAATAGATGTTAACACCATGTTAACTAATGTTAACATAATCTATGAAGGTTGTTAAAATATTAAGGGCAGGATATCCTAAGGATATATTATAGAGTGTTTTTAAGATGAGGGATCATTTAAAATTTAATTATTATCTTAAAATATACAATAGTTTGATAATGCTATACCGCTGCTCGAAGAATATACAAATCCTCAAAGTAACGTATTATTGGAGTAGTATCCTAAAATAATTGTTGTAATATTCTATTGTATCATTTACTAGCCGGATATTAAAATCCTTTTCTATTTTATTAACAAGTAGCAAGAACTCCTCAGAGACGTTTTGGGAGGATAAATTATCGATTATATATAGTATAGCCCGTGTTCCGATTATTGGTTGCATGTTATTGAATTCTTTAATCGTTGCAATATATCCTCTAAAAATACATATATTTTGTTTTACATTATATATTCTCTTTTCATTTACTGTAAAGTTTATCCATTTTTGATCAACCGAAGTATTCATAAAATTTAGATTTTCGTCTAAAATAACTGCATAACTAAATCCTGGATTCTCAATTGAAACATTGTTATTACTACAATTATAATATATGGTTAAGCCACATACTGTACTATTCTTTATCCTATATAGTTTTTTATATAGATTATGAAAATTTTCTACTTTATAAATAGTTAGAAGATTCTCAAAATATTTCCTATATTTCAAGGCATTTTGTTCTATTAAGGATATATAATTTGTAAATAAGGAAATGTAGAAAAACAATAGAAATAGGGTAATTAGATATAACTGACTACGCGACATATATATCTATAGTATTATAGATTAGGCCCGGAAATGTTATACTACTCCCATATTTGTAACTTGCCTTATGCATTCCTTGTACTTTAAGTATATCTACGAATGGTCTAAAGAAGTTTATAGTAGAATAGTACGCCATTTGTGCGCTATTACACATTATCATATTGTAATTTTTGTTTACTATCATTCCTTTTTCAGGGTATGATATCTTTATCAATAATCTTCCACGAGAATAACAATTTTTATCTATAGCAAGTGTTATCCAAGATGAATGAGTCATAACAAATTGTACATTAACCGCATTTTTGATTTTGGAAACAATTGGATATCTACCTGCTAGATATGTTAGATTTTGCTCTATAATGTTGTTCTTAACTCTCCCCATGATAATAACCTCTCTATTATACAGACTCTCTATTGACAAATTTAAAAAGCTACTATCTAACGCCATTGCGTTTATTTTTAGCGGATTTCCATCAATATCAAACAAGAATAAGGAGTAGGGATCTAAAGTAGGATATTCACTGATATCTATAGAAATATTTTGGTTACTTAAGGAATCATCTAGGCCATGTACTATAAACATATACCAATCTTTAGAATATGATAAATTTGTGCATTGTATCCCATCCCATCCAAAAATCTTTAAGTCAATACTAGAAGATTCATATGGAAGAGGATACATAAAGAGTATACAATCTCCATCACCCTTCACAAACACTGGTTCATAATAATGTAGCCGTATGTAGAACCGGCTAAACCGTGATGATAAAACCTGTTTAAATGTAATATATATCAAATCTACATCAAAATGGTCTAGGATTTGTTTTATTTTCTGATCTATAAGTGAATAAGCTAATGAATCTAAGTAAAGAATATCTACAATTTCATTATAATATTCTGGTAAAGATACGCTGGGGAATAATTGATTGAAATATATCATAAATAAGATTAGTAGTAATATTATCTCCACGATAAACGATAACCCTCTCTTCATATATTCCAAAGTTTGTATATTTAAAAATTTATATTTTAATTACTGAGGATATGGACATCATAAAATTTGTAAAAAAGTATTCCAAACAGTTAATAATTTTTAATTTGCTACTAATAGTGGCATTCTGGGGATTTTTAATATATAAAAAGATGTCCTATGGGTATATATTTGAAAAAGATGTATCTATTAAAGGTGGATATATCATCGTAATCCCTAAAGAGGTAAATTTGAATCCAACAGACATATATAAACAACTAAGTACTATATACCCTGATATAAGAGTGTATGAGACTAAAGGTCTTGTATACATAGAAGGTTCATCGCTTGATGCTCAAAGAGTAGTGGATATTATTAATAAGAAGTTTAATTTGAATCTTGAAATTAAAGATATTGAGATCCAACAGTATGATTCTTATTTTGGATCTATAATATTTAAAGAATTTATAAAACTAGTTATAATTGCCCTGATACTTGTGTCAATTGCTGTATTAATAAGAATGAAAAATAAAGTATCAGCTTTGGCAATAGTATTAACTATTTTATTTGATTTGAGTGCAACAGCGTTCTTAGTATCTATGTTGGGTTATCCTATATCCATTATTGCATTTATAGCATTTCTAATGATCTTAGGCTATGCAATAGACAACAATATAGTACTTGCTACTAATATTCTAAAAGAAGAAGGGACTTTTGAAGATAAGGTAAAGTTATCTCTAAAAGTTGGGTATTTGATGGAAGCCACTACGCTAATAGTGTTGATAGTAACTTATCTAATAGTCAATGCCAAGGTTATTCATGAACTAGCATTTATATTGATAATTGCTTTGTTGGCTGATGCCTATTTCTACTTATTTGGAAATATCCCACTATACTATGAGTTGTTGTTTAAATCTAAGCAAGAATTAAAAGAAAATGAATAAGTTGCTGATACGTTAACATCTTAACAAATTTTTATAAAGTCCTTCTCGAAATATTTAAAATGGTTATGTTAAGAGAGTTTGAATATGAAGATCACACCGCTGATGTAAAAATAGTCGCATATGGTAACACTCCAAAAAGAACTATCGAAGCTCTCATGCTCGGGATGCTTAATCTAATCTATGATATTGATAAGGTTGAGAAAAAAGAACAAAAAGAGATAGAACTAGAAGCTAATGATATAATCGAAGTTATATTCGAGCTTGGAACTAGAATTCTCGATATATTCTATGTAGATAAGTTTGCAATTGGAGATATTCGCATAAAAAATCTTAGGAGGGTGAAAAAGGAAAAAGAAAAAGTTTGGTATGTAAGAACAAATCTATTTGGAGAAAAATACGATACAAATAAACATGGATTTAAAAAAGAAGTTAAGGCAATAACTTACCATAATCTAGATATAAAAAGAATTAGGAAGGCATACTGGATAGCGACAATGGTAGTAGATGTCTAATTTATTTCATACTAAAATGAGTAATATTTCGGTTATAGACTTGTAGTCAGGGGCAGTTCGGATCCTCATCTAATCGGTATACCGACATGTCATCATTATTATAAAATGGTTTTATCATAAAATTATAAACAATGAAACATCTTCAGTTTGATGGAAAATATACAGAGCTTTTAAAAACAGGGAAAAAAAGATTGACAATACGTATAGAAAAACCAAATTTAAGAAAGGGAGATATCGTTATTGTTCATGCTGGTGGAAAAGTTATTGGAAAATTTAAGATATTAGATATATATACAAAGAAACTTCATCAAATTACTGATGAGGAAGCACAGTTAGATGGTTTTAATAATAAAGAAGAATTATTTCGAGCTCTAAAAGAGCATTATCCCTGGATAAAGGAAAACAGGGAAATAGTTATAATAAGATTTGAACCTGTAGAAATCTTTAGAGATGATATAAACTCAGAGGATTTTGCTTGGAAGGGTCTAAAAATAGATCTTATGGAGTTAGCAAGATTAGCTTTAAAGTATGATAATAAGTTAACAGAAAAACAAAAACAATACTTGAAGATTTTGATAGATGAAGGAAGCCTTAGAAAAGCTGCAATGAAGCTAGGAGGTCTTCAAAAGAGAGCCATCTTTAGAAAGATACTAAGAAGAAGTATGGATAGACTAATAGAAAAAGGCATCCTAAAGATATAATTCTTATTCTTCAGAACAATCTTCGTAGGGGAATTTGATTATTTCAAATCCCTCTGCGAAAATCCAAGGACTTTTGGCTTTTCTAGTTCTGCGAATCTGATTCCAGATGAACTTGGAGAATACAAGATCTTTTGGGTAGTTTATCCCCAAGATCCTCCTCCAAGCTAGTAAATAACTCTTATATGGAACTTCTTCAGGATGTGTGGCAAAGGATCCTAAAATAACCGGTATATTCTTCTTCTGTAGAATTTTTATTAAATACATCACCCTACCTAAAAATACATACTCCTTTTTTAACTCCTTTATAGAGAATACTATGCTTAAATTGTTCTCCACAATCCTTTTCAAAAATTTTGTAGGTATAGCTATATATCTGACGTTAGGATGATCTTCTACTTTTAGATATCCTGGATTGACCAAGCCATTATGAAAATACTTATTAATAGCTAATCTATTGAACTTAAAGTCTCTTGATAATATAAATACAAGATCGTTGAAAAATTTTACATTGTAAAATAGTTCTGCAGCTAGAGATAAGGCTTTCTTTGCTTTTGAGACATTTATAATGGCACCATAATATATATTTATTCTTGGAAATTTTTTTACACTTCTAAAAATATTAGTATCT
>JAIXNB010000012.1 GCA_020697515.1 Nanobdellota archaeon | reverse complement strand
TTTCAAACATAATAATTTGTTATTCTATGAACACTTTCATATTTTCTTTCTGCGAGGAAGGGTTTATTGTCTTGTATTGGAAGTATACGATAATTACAAATCTGTTTGCTAGGAGGTTCTTGATTCTTTATAATAATTTATGTTAGTGTACTGGTCCAAAATAGTAATATACTTACTGGAATAAAACTATGTGATATTATCCGTAATGTGTAGTTTTTACTGGCTTTGTTTTTGCAAGTAAGAATTGTAGATATTGTTATAATTATATGATCTTGCTTAATAAAAAACAAATATTGAAAGGTAATTGAAGGCTTGACTGGTTGAGAAAGAGAATTTGTAGGTTTAAACTAAAAATTAGAAATATTGATAAGGATCTAAATTGTAGAATTTCTTGTGTTTAAATAACATAAATTATAAATGATGTTTGATCTTGTGCAAAGAGTAAAATATATTAAAGAGACGCCTAAATATGTACTTGTAGAGTTCAAACCAGGCACCTCAAGGCATGGATATATCCTTACTATTGTGTATAAAAACTCTAATAAGTTCTTTTGCTCGTGCGAATACTTCTTATTCAATGGTACGAAGTGTAAACACATAATACTTGTTGAAAAGTACATTAAACGGGATTTACCAAGAGAGTATATGAATTTATTAAAGAAAAAGTTAATCTTTTCTCTATCCTGAAGAGAGCCTTTCGTTTTTGTAATATTTTCGAGTGATAATACATAAATATACTTAATTTATTATAGAATTCCGTTGAGTACATTTTCCTATGAGAAGTGTCATTGTAGGACATACGCCAATCATAGCATATTAATTTTTTGTTGGATATATGTGAATTTAGTAGACGGAATTTGGTAGAGGGCATATCTACCAACCTTTTAAAATAATCTCTAGAAATTTAAATTATGAAAGATAAGATATACCCCGATCTTTCAATAGCGCTCTTAGGACACATTGATCATGGTAAAACCACATTGGCAAAATGTTTGACAGGACAATGGCTTTCAAAATACTCTGAAGAACTTAAAAGAGGAATTACTATTAAATTAGGCTATGCCGATTTTACAATATATAGAACTTCTGATGGCAAATTGGTTACCAGGCCATGTAAGGAGTGTGAACCTGTTAGAAAGATTTCAATAGTCGATGCACCTGGACATGAAGCATTAATAACCGTAATGCTCACTGGCGCAGCCTTAGTAGATGCAGCAATTCTCGTAATTGCTGCTAACGAACCCGTACCTCAGCCACAAACAGAGAAACATCTTGTAGCATTTAAGATATTGGGAGATAAACCGTTAATAGTTGTTCAAAATAAGATAGATTTAGTGTCAAAAGAGGAAGCTATAAAAAATTATGAACAGATAAAATCATTTTTAGAGGAACACGGGTACGATCCTGAAAAGATTCCAATAATTCCTGTATCATCTGTACATGAAGTTAATATAGAATACGTTCTAGAAGCTCTATTAGACATACCTGTTCCAAAAAGAAATTTAGATGCAGATCCTATATTTCTAGTTTCTAGATCATTCGATATAAATAAACCAGGTACACCTATTGAAAAATTGGTTGGTGGAGTTCTAGGCGGTAGCTTATTAAAAGGAGTTCTAAAGGCTGGTCAGGAGATAGAAATAAGACCTGGAATAAGGATAGGGAAAAAATGGAAACCATTGATAACAACTATAAGAGATTTAAGGCAGGGTGGATACAAAGTTGATGAAATACGTCCGGGTGGTACTGCAGGAATCTCAACAGGCTTAGATCCATTTATAACTAAAGAAGATGCTTTATCCGGGCAGTTAGTAGGTCTCCCTGGGAAACTTCCACAGCAGATGGATGAAGTACAAATAGAATATTCGTTATTTGATAAAGTTATGGGAGGAGATGAGGATGTTAAAATTGGAAAGCTGAAGAAAGGAGAAGAAATTATGATTGCATCCTACAGTATAATATCTGTTGGATATATAATGACTGCCAAAGATAGTGTAATTCGTGTAAAGCTATCTAAACCAATCTTAGCCGATAAAGATGATAGAGTAATTCTTGGCAAGAAGATAAAAAATAGATGGAGAATAATAGGTTATGGAAAAGTCCTATAAAGTACTGATAGACACAAATTTCTTCTTTATACCTTTTTATGAAAATTATGACGTATTAGAAGAACTTCCTGTATTCTTAGAGAGTAAAGGGATTTTGATTGAGGGGTTTTATACTCTTAAAAAAAATTTATGGGAAGTGGAGAACAAACTAAAAACCGCTCGATCAGAAAAATGGAGAAAAATTTATAATTTGGTAATGCAATATATAAAAAATTATAATATTAAAACAATAGAGACTCCTGTTAATGTTAACACTGACAGATTAATTGTGAGTACTGTACTAAAAAATCCGGATAATTGGATAGTATGTACGCAGGATAGGAACTTAAGAGAGATTCTTAGGAGGTTGAAAATTAGAGTCGTATATTATGGTGGAAAGCGTTTGCATATTTTGTAAAAATGGTAATTAATGCCCCTATAGAATTTTATCATGCTAAGAAAAAATTTGATGAAGCCAGGACACCCAAAGAAAAATTACAAGCTTTATATAATATGCTAAAAACAGCTCCAAAGCACAAAGGTGCTCATAATCTACTGGTTTGGATAACAAAACAAATTGCTAAGTACAAAGAGATTGTTGAGAAAGAGAAGAGAAAAAAAGGAAAAAGAAAGCCATTGATTCAAAAAACAGGGGATTTACTCATAAGTATATTAGGAGTTGAAAACTCTGGAAAGAGTTATTTTCTTAAAATGTTAACTAATGCCAGTGTAGGAATTTCTGAGGTTCCTTATAGTACAATAAAGCCAGTAATAGGGGTTAAGAAGTATAAAGGGGTCTTATATCAGTTTGTAGAAATACCCGCAACATTTGAAACAGAATTTAGAAGTATCTTATCAATTTCAAACTATTATATTATCATTTTAAAACCAGAGAATCTGGAAGAGCAATTAAATGCTATTAATGAATTTGCAGCTGGAATTGCGGCATTCTCTTTGGAAGACGGACCTAACTATACTATAATTATCAAC
>JAIXNB010000011.1 GCA_020697515.1 Nanobdellota archaeon | reverse complement strand
TGGAAGGAAGTTAAGAAAGCAAAGAGATATATGAGAAAAGCGGGTATAATACCAAATAAGGATATTAAATTAGGTATAATGGTCGAAACACCTGCCGCAGCTTTAACTATCAAAGATATTATTAAAAGATCTAAAATCGACTTCATATCATTTGGGACTAACGATTTAACTCAACTAACTTTGGGTATAGATAGAAATAATGAATTATTGCAAAAACTGTATTCAGAAAAGCATCCAGCAGTTATAAAACAAATTAAATATGTTATTAAATCTGCAAAGAAGTATAATATTTATACGTCAATCTGTGGACAAGCTGGATCCAATCCTGAATTTGCAGAAACTCTTGTACGTTTAGGAATAGATTCTATATCGGTTAACCCTGATGCTATAGAATTAATAAGAGAAACAGTTGCTAGAGCCGAAAGAAAATTACTATTAGATAGTGTTAGAGGGCTTTTACTCTAGGTGACTCTTTCTTTTTTAAACAAAAATTATAATAAGAATTAAAGTAAGGTGAATAACTATGTATGAAAGGGGAGAATTAATATTAATCACTGCACTCATCCTCTCTTTAATACTCCTTAATATATTTAAGGTAAGCGTATACATACAAATTCTAGTATATCTAACATTACTATTGCCCTATATATTTAAAAAACTGAAAGAGTACCTGGAAGAAGAGGAGATGGAGAACAATTTTCCAATATTTCTTCGGGATCTAGCTCAATATTTAGAAATAGGACAACCTCTCCCAGTTGCTTTAAAATCTATTAAAGAAAATAATTATGGTAAGAGGTTGAATTACGAAATACGAAAAATGCTCTCCGAGATGGAGTTTGGACTAACATTTATTGAAGCTTTTGAGAGGGTGGCTAAAAGAACAAAATCTGAGAAGATTAAGAAAACAATATACTCAATAATAGAAGCGGAAAGATATGGAGGAGATATTAAAGGTCTTTTAGAGAATCTATCTAGAAGTCTAGAAGAATTAATTGAAATCAAAAAAGAAAGAATTTCAAAATTAAAAAACTTTATGTTAGTATATTACGGCATCTTTATAAGTTTCCTAATCTCTATTGTTCTCATTATATACTTTATAAAAAGGTTTTTTGGCGAATTTACCACGCCTGAATTACTAAAACAATTTAAAACTGTTACATATGTGCTAATTTTTCTAAATGCAGTATTTACTGGGTTAGTAATAGGTAAAGTATCTACTGGAAAAGCTATCTCTGGTATAACCCACAGCATAATACTTGTAGTTTTATCATCACTAGTTATGTATTTGATATAGTAACTTTTATTTTTATCAATAATAATTTAATTATAATTTTTATGAAATCTAAAGAGGCATTAGAAATAGCAAAAGTGATAGGTGAGGAAGTTTAGAAGGTTATAAAACATTTTGTTGGAACTGAAGACGGTAGTAAAATTGTGGGGATAGGAAAAGATGGTAATTCAACTAATAAGATCGATAAAATTGCGGAAGATACTGCAATATCAATTTTAAAACAATATGATGTTAAAGTGAGATACACATTGCTCTAGACCCAATAGATGGCACATTTAACGCCATTCATGGAATTCTCATGTATTCAATTTCATTATGTTTTTCAAATAGCAAGAGACTGAAGGATACATTTTTTGGCTATGTCCTATATCTAGCAACTGGTGATGAATACTACTTGTTAGATGGAAAAGCATATAAGGAATGGAAAGAAAATTTCGGTTTCTAGGAAGTATACATTGAAGGTCTTAATGTAATAATGTATCATCCAGATGAGAAATATAACTTTAGGTGATTAGGAATATTTGGTAGCGTTGCTCTAGAACTATGCTTTGTTGCAGAAGAGGTATTTGATTGTTTTATAGACATAAAGAAATTTCCTAAGAGTGTTCGATGTTGCAGCAGGCATTTTCATAGCAAAAATGCCAAGGCGTATATAATAGATATGGATGGGAGCAATGTGGATATTAAGAAATTTAGTATGGAAGAGGGGTTTAACTTTGTTGTTGCAACCTGAGTTACACGAAAAAATCCCGAGAATAATTAATTCAATTAATCTAGAAAATTATGATAGTTATAGATGTGGAAAAAGTCTAAGAAGTATAAACTTTAACAACTGATAAAGGAATTTGCAATTTTTAATAAAAAATACTGTTGACAGCATTAATCTTGATCTTGAGATAAATTATCATTTTATTATATTTATTCAAATTTCAACTAGATCTTAGTTATCATTAGACATATTCCCGATTTGTACTTCAACCATCTCCAAAGGTAAAACATATGGATTTTTTACTTTATACTTCACTCCTGATGGAATGAACGTACTCTCTCCTGCTTTGAGAAGAAGCTCCTTTCCATCTATCCATATCTTTGCAGTCCCTTTTATAATAATCCAATGTCTACTCCAATGATTATATGATCTCAATTCGAATCCTTTCTCTGGTAATATAGTTATTCTTCTTATTTTATAAGATTGTCCCTTCTCAAGTAGAGTATAAGACCCCCAAGGCTTGTAAATAGTGTTGTGAATCTCTGCTCTTTTATCTCTTTTCTCTTTTAGCATCCTTACAATATCCTTAACTTTTTGAGAATTTTCTCTTGAGCATACCAGTATAGCATCGCCAGAATCTACAATGATGGTATTTTTGATTCCAATAGTGGCTACAAGACTTTTTCCAATTATCAGATTATTTCTTGAATCAATAGACACTACCTCGCCTTTCACAGCATTCATATTATTATCCTTCTTCATAATCTCATATAGTGCATCGAAGCTACCCACATCACTCCAGGTTACCTTTAATGGAATCACTGCCGCCCTATCAGTTTTTTCCATTAAACCACGATCAATAGATATCTCTGGAGCTCTTTCATAAGCAGCATAGATATCATACTCGAAAGCTTTAACAACTTCAGGTATTCTTTTCCTACATTCATCAATGAAAATTGTTGTATTAAAAAGAAACATTCCACTATTCCATAAATACCCTTCCTTTATATACATTTTTGCTTTCTCATAGCTAGGTTTCTCAACAAACTTTTCTATTCTATATCCCTTTTTTATTCTTTCACCAGGCTTTATATATCCATATCCTGTATGAGGTTTGGTTGGGTTTATGCCAAATGTAACTAAGTAGTCCTCTGCCAACGCCTCGGCGTCCTTAAATGCCCTCATATAATTGTCATCAACTATGATATAATGGTCAGACGGTAAAACAGATACTGTACATTCCCCATAATCCTCCATAATCTTTTTAACACCAAAGTATATAGCTGGTAATGTACTCTTAGCAACAGGCTCTAATAATATATTTTTTTCAGGGATATCGACTCCAAGTTCCTTAATATGTCGTGTTACAATAAATTTATATTTTTCATTCGTGACAATATAGATCTCATCTGGCTTTGAAAATAATAAGGCTCTCTTAATTGTATCCTGGAGAAGAGATGTCTTATTTAATATCCTGATAAATTGCTTCGGGTAATACTCTCTGCTCAATGGCCATAATCTGGTGCCTCTTCCTCCCGCGAGTATTATTGTTTTCATAAAAATACTAGAATATAGTTTCTCCTTTAAAGCCTAATTTTATATTTAGAAAAACTATAGTTATTGAAGTGCTTAAGAGTAAGGAAATGGAATATCACTGTATGGGAGGT
>JAIXNB010000010.1 GCA_020697515.1 Nanobdellota archaeon | reverse complement strand
TAGGGTTTGAAACTGTTTCCAAGTTGAGCAACATTTAACTATTTTTAATACCTTTTAGAACAAAATTGAGTATATGGAAGAATAATATATATTGGATTTACAGAACTTAAACATCTTAATATATTATTCCTAAAGTAAGGGGTAGGAGGAGATTAGTCCAAATTTTTACCACTAAACGTCTGGGCAGTTCTTCCACCTAAATGTGGTGGTAGATTAGAAAAAGTATATGCCGCAAATGGAGAATATTGGGTAACAGTAATTTGAGGAGTGTGTAACGGGGTATATAGTGTAGGGTGTCCCATAAAGTATTCTGGTTTAAATAAAGCATCTGTGTAGGATAGATTAGAATATGGGTTAAATCCATTATATTCGAGAATATATGGTAATTCTCCACCATAATCATGAAATAATTGTCCTGCGTACCATCCACCAGGTTCATAGACCATATATACTCCTTTTTCAGCTAATAGATCTCTCAATTCTTCTAGCTCTGCTTTGGTAATATCTTCCCAGGACATTCCAGGTAACAAATGAGTATCTTCTCCATGTTGAGCTTCAGTAATGTGTAGGTGTTTTATATACGGTTTTATCTGCCTTAACCAGTTTATTATATCTTCCTTAGTATATCCATATTTTGTATACATTTTAATATGCCCTATATCAAGGTTTGCTCCTACTTTTTCTTCAACAAACTTTTCGATACTTCCGTATTTTCTTTTAATTTGAGTTTTCAACTGTGGGTCTTTTTCTATTATATCTTTTAAGGCCTTACGTGCATTTTCTATGAACTTTATCCACTCATCCGGCCTAGTACCAACAAATCCAGGATAGGATTCTTCTATAACTAGGGAAGGTATAATTACATCTAATTTTTCAGGATCATTAATCCAATCTGGATGTTTTTCTTTTATATATCTAAAATATCTTTCATATGTCTCTTTTATAGTCTTAGCAGCAAGTTCTGGAGCATGTTCCGGAACTGGGAGATAAATTCTTGGAACTCCTTTCTGCATAGTAATTTTACCTAATTCGTTAGATAATTCTTCTATTTGTTGCAAATTGTAATATGAATAATCTAACATTTTTTTAAAAATATACTGCGCATATTGCTTATACTCTTCCACTGGTCTTGAAATAGCTATATTTTGAAGCGTGTTTATATGGGCTTCTATTTCCTGAAGTTTATCTCTTATTTCTTTAAGTTTATTTAATCTTTGTCTAATTTGTTTTAACTCTTGTTCATTCAGATGCCCAAAATTCTTTAGGCGTGTATATAGATCATATAGATTCTCTTCTATTTTTGAGTATTTGGCTTTCAAAATTGAATAAGCATTATAGAATAAACCAACTTTTGAGGGATCATATAAGGCTTTGCCAGCTTCTGGAGTTATACCTACCAAAATATTCTTGAGTTCTGCTGCAGCGCTATGTATTGATCCTAAAATTTTATGCCACTCTCTCCAGTTTTGCTCATACAGATTATCTACGACTGTTTTAATATTAACATGTCCTGTAGCCGGATCATAATACTCGCTGGCTCGTATAGATCTCAGTTCTGCTACGTTAAAATAACTATCGGGATAGTATACTGAAATTGCTTTAGCAAAAACCCAAGATGGTAATTGATCTGGAGAATTTATTTGTTTGGCTTTATTTGGATCCAGATACCCTAGAGTTACTAGTTTGTTTTTAACTTCATTGAATGCTTGAGGGTTTTGCCTTAAGTAACCTTTAACCTTCTCTTCCCATTGTTTATCCCACTGGGCAGAATAGACTTCACCAGCATGGACATTAACGAGAATATTCCTTCCATAGATGTTTGCCATTTCACCCGCAGCTTGTATAACCGCAAAGAGTTTAGAATTGCTTATAGTTTTTCTGTATTGTTCATTATGTATTCCAGTTTCTGGGTCAAATCCTGTTATTTGGAGATCTTGGACAGGGGCATGAACTGTTAACTTAATATCATTTATATATGCAGATCTTGCAATTTCCTCCCATATCTGCTTAGGTATTGATGCAAAAACCTTAGAATGAAGGGTTCCAACCTCTACTCCGGTGTAACCTTGTCTTACTTTACTTTCAAACTCTTTTAATTGATTTACTACTCCAGGATTGGTAGATGTACCAAAAGGTCCAGGATATTTATCAAGTACTTTTATTTTATTATCATTCATCACTTATTAAAATATTCTTTTACATATTTAAAAATCACCAGGATAGTAACTTGAATGTTTTTTTAAATACATTGTAGATAGTCCATCCTAGATCTACTGTACTATTTTTTAGGTCTTTTAGTACCTCATCCCTCTTTTTTTCTATAGCTTTTTTCCTTCTCTGTTTCTGTATATCTTCTATCTTTCTTGGATAAGTCAGGATAAATAATACAATCTTTTCAAAAAGTTCGTATAATACTTCCAGAAAAGGCATTACAGATAGAACAGCATTCTCTTCATCTTTGCTTTTCTTCTCCTCTTTTTTATCTTCTTTAGTTTTCTGCTTCGGTAGATATTTTTTTATCCATTCTATGCCTCTTAACAATTCCGGTCTTTCTCTTTTAATCAGATCTACTAACTCTTTGGACCACTTTATATCTTCTGGTTTTGTGATCTCATTTGGACTCTTTCTTAGAAATCCAGCGACTTTTGCTTTTAAATTCGGATCTCTTTGTATATGGTCCCATAAAAATACATTAAATATCGCTTCTGATACCGCTCTCAGGAAATCCTCAGTCATTCCTTGTATATACAAAAGATCTTCAATTTCTTCACTTACCCTTATTTCATCTAGCTCCTCTTTAGTTATGAGGTACGATCTAAAATAAAAATCTGTTCTTCCAATATAGGAATACATAAAATTGTTTCCAGACTGCGTAGCTATAGTTGGAAGTGCTCTAAGACGCATAGATACCTCATACAGTGGGATATATTTTATTTTCCTAGTATCATCCTTTTTGTCATCCCACTCCTCTATTTCCTTTTCTCCTCCTGTAGCTAATAGCGTGAGCTCGATAATAGCAGTTTCAAAAACATTAGCAATGTCTGGAGTATTATAGTCTTTCATTAATAGTTTTCTAGCAAGTCTAAAGTATGGACGAGCAAACTCTGTATAAAAAACAAATGCATTAATCTCATGAATCAAATAAGCTTTTAATATGTCTCTTCTAGCTCGAATCTCTTTTTCAGAGAGTTCTATCCAATTATAAAATTCTTCTAACCTAGATTTAACTATATTTAGTACCTTTTGGTTTATGATCTTTTTTTCTTCCAAGGACTCTAGATTTCTTTTACTTAACTCTTCATATAACTCTTTGCTGATAACTCCTTTAGCATAAAGCTCTCTCAGCTTACTGGGTAACTCATACATCATAAAAATATCTGCAATTGTTGCAAAACTCAGCCTTGACCTTAAATTTAGTAAAGATGACCCTCCTTTTTGAGAATCGACATTATCCATCCAAATAGATTTTAAAGCTTTGAAGGCTGCTAGGGCTCTTTCTGGGTTCGAAGATTTTATATCATCGTATAATCTTACTCTAGTTTCCACAAGTTTATATTCATTTAGTATAGATATTATTGTTCTAGCAATCGCGTTAATTGTCTCCCCCAAAGACTTTCCCTGATTTAACAATGCAGTCATTCTTTGCCCAAGATTTCCCAAGAAAAAAGAACCAGCGGAGGCCCCAAAAGCATCCGATACTTTCTCAACATTTAGTTTAAGTCCATCTCTCAAAAAATCAACTAACCAAAAATAAAATGTTTCTAATCGGAATTGAGATTGATCATAAATAAGTTTTACTTCAAGTAGTTTGTGTTTATCACCTATCTTTTCATTTTGGAGGTCTTTTAAACTAAGCATTTATAATTTTATTTTTCTAAGTATAAATAAAGTTTAAATGGTGGCTTTGATATTGATACCTTTAAGGGGATTTCATGATCAAGATTTACTAGAACTTATAGATATATTAAAAGATAAAGTGTATGTTGCTACTGAGAATAGAGAAGTTGCAATCGGAAAACTTGGAACTAAAGTTTTACCAGACTTTTCGTTTAAAGAAATATTATACATAAATAGTAATCCTTTTGATAAACTAATTATTATTGCTGATGAGGGTTGGAAAAGGTTAGATTTGCCTGAAGTAAAAACAATCATTGCAGGATTTCTCTATGGATATAAAACAGTTATCATAATTTCTTTAGCTCCGGTGCTCCTTGCGCAGTTTGGATTTTTAGCAGGAAAGATTGTTACTTACAACAATAAAGAATTCCCTCAGTATGAACCGTTGTTGATAAAATACGGTGTAAAAGTTGTCGATTTCCCTGTATTTAAAGATGGATATATTATATCAGCACGAGGACGGGAATCTGTTAAGATGATTACAAAGTATTTATGATGGTTCAGTTTCCGGGTTCGTCTTCACAGATCAGACAGCATACGTCTCTTCATGTATAATTATTGCATTGAGACATCTGTTTGTTTTTGAAAAAAATAATTAAAAAATAAAAAAATTATTCTTCTTT
>JAIXNB010000009.1 GCA_020697515.1 Nanobdellota archaeon | reverse complement strand
TATAGAAGTGTCGTTCTCACGAACGACATATTTTATAGAAATTAAAATATAAACTTTTGTTTTAAAGAACTCAGTTATGGATATTATAGATCGCTTATCTCAATACATCCCCATAGTTAAAGGACCTTCACATCCTCTATCGTTCAATGAGAGATTAAAGCACACATTAATAGTATTAGTCCTATATTTTGTATTAGCTACGATCCCCCTTTGGGGGATATCTACCGAGATTTCGGAGAGGCTTAGAGAGTTAGCGTGGATTTTTGGTTCATCTTTTGGAACCTTAGTAACTCTTGGTATAGGACCAATTGTTATGGCTGGTATATTTCTTCAATTATTAGTTGGTGGAGAAATCATTAACATCAACCTCCAGTCTGAAGAAGGAAGAATGAAATTTGATAACTATCAAAGGTTTCTAACCTTTGTTTTTATATTAATAGAGGCTCTAGTAATACTTATTTCAGGTACATTAAAGCCGGATTTTAGTTTAGGGGTACCTCCTTTGTTAATGTATCTTATCATATTCTTACAACTGGTTATTGGAGGTATAATAATAGTACTTCTGGATGATTATGCATTGAAATATGCAATCACTGCCGGTGTTAACTTATTTATTCTGGCTTCAATATCTAGGGCTCTTATGATAAGACTTCTTAATCCTTTTCCACCAACCGAGGGGCAAACTCCAACCGGTTTATTCTTCGTAGGTATACACTTATTGTTGCAAGGAAATTTAAATGAAGCAATTGGAGTATTCTTAATAATTGCAACAACTATTAGCATACTGATTTTAGCTGCATATTTACAGGCTACACGTGTGGAGGTACCATTATTAATGGCGAGAATTGGTGGTAAGATCATGAAGTTCCCAATAAGGGTGCTATATACATCAGTAATTCCTATAATATTGTTATTTGCAATACTTATACAGATAGAAAATATTTATATGTGGATAACTGGTAGTAACCAAATTCCTTGGATATTAACAAGACCCAATCTGATATACAATTTATCTATTTATGGTCTCAGCTACCTGTTAGATCTAAAGAACATACTTCATATTATAGTATATTTTTTAATTTATATAATTGGAGCACCTATACTGTCTTACTTATGGGTT
Source organism: Nanobdellota archaeon (assembly GCA_020697515.1). Lineage (GTDB taxonomy): Archaea > Nanobdellota > Nanobdellia > Nanobdellales > Nanobdellaceae > JAIXNB01. The sequence goes on along the minus strand of JAIXNB010000009.1, from coordinate 12,201 downwards.
ATATCTGCAGGTATGGACGCGCGTACAATAGCCCAGCAGCTCGCGGCTTCTCCCATGATACAACTAAGCATGAGAGATCCGAGAATCCTTGAGAGAGCTTTAGAGAAGTATATAAGATCTATTAGTATTCTATCTGGAATCCTTATAGGGTTCTTAGCCTCCATTGCAGACATACTAGGATCCGCGTTGGCGGGAACCTCTTTATTATTGCTTGTAGTAATAGCCTATAGTATCTATGAGGATTTTGTAAGAAACAATGTGGCTCATTTGCTTCCAATTATTGGAAAACTATTAGCTAAAAGATGAGGATAGAACTAATAATAATTTTTTGTATAGCAACTTTTGTTTATATATCCTTAGAACTTCTTCGAAGGAAGATAAATTTGGAAGAAATAAACACAAAAAGTAAGGAAATATTAGATAAACTAAAATCTAATCCAGAGTTAGATGACAGCTCTTTAAAAGAACTTATGGATATTCAAAAAAAAGTCTACTTGTATTTTATATACTCTTCTATAGTTCTATTTGGTGCTCTCTTTATAGTTGTACATCTGATTCCGGATGGACCTATAATAACTCTTCCCTTTGTAATACCTATATTGAACAAGAATTGGCTGGGGCCTTTGGGGACATATATACTGTTTTATTTTATTATTTCATCTGTAGCGGGTATTATTAAAAAATATATAAAAGTTTTCTAAAAGAAAGAGCAAATGGGTAAAAGAATTATAATTAGAAGAACTCCTGGAGGGAGAATATCTATGCTTATCAAGAAGGCTAAAGGTAATCCTCCAAAATGTGCGGTGTGTAAGAAGCCTTTGCGGGGTGTTGTTAGGGATCACCCAAGAAAATTAAGGAAGTACAATAAGACTCAGAAAAGAGTGTCCAGAATTTTTGGTGGGTATCTATGCCATAGTTGTCTAGAAAAGCTGCTAAAAGAGACTATAAGAAAAGAAATTTTAAAGACATTTTCCTCAACAACATAAGATGGTAATTGAAATTGGCAGAGTTTGTGTAAAGTTGAGGGGTAGAGAAGCTGGGAGAAGATGTGTAGTTGTGGATATAATTGATGAAAACTTTGTACTAGTTGATGGAGATGTTAAAAGAAGGAGAGTAAATATAAGCCATTTGGAGCCTTTACAACAGAAATTAGATATAAAACCAGGAGCTTCAACGGAAGAAGTAGTTAAAGCAATGTTGAATGCAGGGATACCGGTATCTTATTGGAAACTAAGGAGAGATAACATATTGTCCCAAGAAATAGTTAATTTGTACAAAGAGAAGTTTGGAGAAAACTGGGAAGAAATAGCCAAAAAGCTAGGATATCCAGGTAAGAGTTCTCCTATAAAATTAGAAACTATTACATAAACAAAAGATTTTTTGAATTTTTTAACTAGAGGCTTTCTTAATGTACTATGAGATACCCTGTAGCACTTGGTTTTTATCCTAGTAATCCTAAAGAATTAAAAAAACTAATAGAGTCTTGTTTTTTGGATAAAAAATTTGGACCCGGTTATATCCCAAAAGATAGGAAATATGATAAGAACCTTGTAGCAGGAATAGTACCTCATGCGGGATATATTTATTCAGGTCCCTGTGCCGCCTGGGTATATAAAGAGTTGTATGAGAATTGGGATTTTGATACCATAGTTATTTTAGGAGCAAATCACTCTGGTCTTGGATCAAACTTTTCTATGTATATAACAGATGATTGGTTAACTCCTTTTGGTATTGTAAAAACTGATAAAGAGTTTGGTAAATATTTAATTAAAAATTCTGAAGCTGTAGAAGACCCTCTACCACATTTATACGAACATTCTATAGAAGTACAACTCCCTTTTCTTCAATATATCTCTGATAACTTTAGGTTGGTTCCTATTTTAGTAAAAGATATATCAATCCATAAAGCAGAAGAGTTTGCAAAAGTTATACTCGAGGCTTCTAAGGAATTAAATAGGAAAGTGTTTGTTTTAATATCTTCCGATTTTACCCATCATGGAAAAGCCTATGGATATATTCTTTTTAGAGAAGATCCCATAAGAAACGTAAGAAGATTAGATATGCAATATATCAAAGCAATTTTAAGTAAAGACTCAAGGAGTTTTCTAGATTTAATAAAAAATTACAATGGAACAGTATGTGGTAAATACCCTATTATTGTATTTATAGAGTATATTAAACAGTATAACGCTAGGGTGAAGCTTCTGAAATATTACAACTCTGGCGAAGTAATGGGTGATGAAGATGTGATTGTGGGGTACGCTTCAATTGTTTCATTTATTTAGATCTACTATCTCTACTTCACCATTTGGCTCTTTTTCTCTGAAAATAACAGATTGAAACTTATATATTTTTACTGGAAGTTTTATCCAACAATCTGGAGGCAATCCAGCTTTTAAACAAGTATAGCTCAAGAATGTAATTTCATCCCAATTTTCTTCCACAGGAACTTCTGGTAATAACAATCCAGAATACGGGCCATATTCTATAATAAGACCATCTTTCCCTATCTTTATCTTTTCAGGATATTCACTAGGATCTTCTACCTCTATCAGTTGGGGTTCTGTCAAGATATTTATCTCAATTATTATTTTATTCATTTCATCTATTTTAACTGGAGGAAATCTCGGATCTTCTGTAGCTGCGCTTATAGCAGAGAGAACTAAGGATTTCCATAAGGGATATACTGGTCTAGGAAAACCTATACATCCCCTCAATTCTTTTTTTGGATATGTTCTTAACGTGACAAAAACTCCTACTTTTTCATTATATTTTTTAATTTCTTCTGGATAAACGATATTTCCTTTTTTTAGATAAAATTCTATAGCTTTTCTAGCAGCCCTAACGAATGTTTTCCCATCTTTTAGTGTGTACCTCATTGAAACTAATATTAGCTGTTTCAGCTTTTAACTATATATAAACTTTACATATATATCTCCGATTTGATTGTTCTATATAAAAATAAGAGTATTTTAAAGATATATTCATGCTTTCTAAATATAATTATTGAGAAAATCTAAAAACAGAGTATTCATTCATATTTTTACATATTTTTAAATTTAAATAGAAATACTATTTAAATGGTGTTAAGAAGAAGAAAATTTTATCCATTTGATGTAGACAGAATTTTTGAAATAGTAGAAGAACAAGTCAGGAGAAGTTTAGAATTTACTAAGAGAATATTTGAAAAGCATGGTATGCCAGAGGAATTCTTTGAGGGATACAGAGTACCCCTTGTAGATATTCTTGATGAGGGCGATAAATATATTATCGAAGTAGAGCTTCCAGGATTGCGTAAAGAGGATATAGAGATATATACCTATGATAACATACTTGAGATAATCGCTAAAAGAAAAATCGAAAGGAAAGAAGAGGAGGAAGGAATAATTAGGTTAGAGAGAGCTTACTCTGGATTTAGAAGAGCATTTACTCTACCAACAGATGCAGATGTTGATAAAATAAAAGCAAAATATGAGAATGGATTATTAATAATAGAGATTCCTAAGAGAGGAGAGTCCTCCGGAAGGAAGAAAGTGGATGTTGAATAATATTGGGGTTATCTAATAAAAGCTTGTAAGGATCGATATATTTTTTATTTATTATTAAATATTAACACAACATAGATAATGTTTGCCTAATAATGAAGATGTCCGCGACGGCCTGATTTATGATGACACAACGATGCACGGATTAGATCTGTCTGTCGTGAGTTTTTAGTAGTATGTGAATAAACGTCCTACTGTTTAAATCAACTCTTACGTTAGACTTGGGTAATTATAATTTTTTATCATTAATTCAAAATATGCAACGTAACAAAATAGTTGATAATATCTTGAATAAGGCGTTTAGGAGGGCAAAAGAGAATGCTAATTCTATACAAGATGAGACGAACAAAATAAATTTGGCTAAAAAAAGGGAACTAGTTAGAATAGAGACTGTAAAGAATATTGTTACATCCGAGATAGATAAGCTTTTAATAAAGATCCCAAAAGAGAAAGACCTACAAGAGTTTTATAGATCGCTCTTAGATATTATGTTCGAATGGAAGAACATAAAGAAATCTATAACTAGGATAAAATATGTTAAAAGATTCGTCCTTGATTTTTACAAGAGATATAAGAACTCTATAAAAATAACCAAGGATACTGCAAGGATGTCTCAGCTGAGGAAGGAATTTTATGGAAGAGTAGCGAGTTTTTTAAGAAGGAATTCCAACCACTTCGAATTGTTATTTAATGTATATAAAGCCTATGAGAGCCTTCCAAAATTCAAAGCATATCCTACTGTAGTTATTGCTGGACTCCCGAATGTGGGTAAGAGTACTTTACTGAAAAAACTAACAGGGTCGGAACCAAGTATACAACCATATCCATTTACAACAAAAGATATTATGGTAGGATATATTAATACACCATATTTCAAGATTCAAGTTATAGATACCCCTGGTATGCTCGATAGACCATTTGATACTATGAACCCTATTGAAAAGAAAGCTGTGCTAGCAATAAAGTACCTAGCACACCTTATAATCTATGTGATAGATATAACTGAAACTTGTGGTTTTACAATAAAAGAACAATTAGATCTTCTTAAAAATATTGAAAAAGAATTCGATACCGAGATTTGGGTGTACTTTTCTAAAACTGATCTATTTGAAAAGGATCACTGGAAAGTTATTAATAAAATAACAAAAGAGATTAACAAAAAATATTTCTTAAGTCATGAGGATTTGAAGTCATCTATTATAAGTTACATGAAAAAAAGAAAGGAGTTGTACTTATAGATATTACTTTGTAGTTATTCTTCTTTTCCTAAAATCCACACAACGATACCCATAAATATAAATATGAAAAGAACTATCAAAACTTCAGGTCTCCAATTTTCAACAGCTTGCTCTAAATTCAGCATTTTGAAGAAATCTTGAAAAGAGTAATACAAAGATATAAAAGTAAAAATTATTAATAACCCTACTAATACCATTGCAACATTTTGTTTCCATTTGTCAGGAAGCGTCTCATATGACCCCCTCATAAATGAAAACAGTAGTATTATAAAGAATATTACTAATAAAGTTATAATTGATAATGATACAAAATATCTTATTAGAATAGTTACTTTGTATACATAACCTGTTAAGAACGCTGCTGATATGGCTAGGAGTGCGGATATTATACTAGCAATTCTACTCTTAAATAACTGATTATCTCCCACTCTTATACTAGATAGTATCAGGTAAGAAGAAATATACACTAACGTGAATACTAGTATAAGTGAGAATATATAAAAGACTCCCATTTTCTCTAGAAAGTTTATTGCGAATTCTACAAAGCTAACCATATTATAAAATAAAAATTTTCAACACATTTATTTTTTATGACTATAAAGAGGATAGAAACTGGTATTCCTGGTATGGACGAACTTTTATATGGCGGTATTCCAATGAGAAATATTGTTTTATTATCAGGCGGACCTGGTACTGGTAAATCAATATTTTCCCAACAATATATATATTATGGTTTGAAGAAGGGAGAGCCAGGTATTTATATTACTCTTGAGGAGCATCCCGTGGCTGTTAGAGAAAATATGCTCAACTTTGGATGGGATACAAGACCATATGAAGAACAAGGAATGTTTGCTATAATCGACGGTTTCACCGGAGGTATTGGTAGAGCAGCTGAAAGAGAAAGATTCGTTGTAGTAGATCCAACCGATGTTAGAACGTTGATCGATGTTATTAAAGAAGCTATTCATTGGATACAAGATAATACAGGAAAAACTCCTGTAAGAGGTGTAATAGATTCTGTTACTGCATTATATTTAACGAAACCATCTATCGCTAGGAATATAGTTTTGCAATTGAAAAAAGTATTTTCTGGTTACGGTATAACAGGATTTTTCGTATCACAAGTATCAGTTACTGAAAGAGGTTTTGGAGGGCCTGGCGTTGAGCACGCTGTAGATGGTATAATTAGGTTAGATCTAGATGAAATAAATGGGGAATTAAAAAGGTCCTTAATCATATGGAAAATGCGTGGAACAAAGCACGACATGAGAAGACACGAATTTGAGATAACAGATAAAGGTATCATAGTATATCCTGATAAAGTAATTAGAAGAAGAAAAATTGTTGTAGTTAGATCGTGAAAAGGAAATACATCCTATTAATCTTTTTAATACTATCTTTTTATATTATCCTCCCATATCTAAAATACATATTATTTGCAGGAGTCATTGCGGGGATGTTGTATCCTCTTTATACTAAGTTGAATAAGATTATCAACAATAAAGATATCTCTGCTGGAGTGCTAATAACTTTATTCATATTAATGATTTCGCTCACTACGGTACATATACTCGGAACTTTTTACTATGAGATGTTATATATGCTCGTGGATTATCCCCCTGAACAATTAAGGGATTTCCCACACGCTAAATATATTAAAATGTTTCTTCCGTCACTTATATCATATCTTGCTGATATAACCTACTCTACATTATCAAATATATCTAAAGAGATCATCGGGTATTTCATATCAACTATTCTTGCATATTATCTTTTAGTATATTCTCATATGATTTCAGATTTTTTTTATAAGTTAGGATTTACAGAAGAAGATAGAGGATATATACTCAATAAGTTTTATGGAGTTGTGATAGGAAACATTTTCCTTTGGTTTTTACAAGCTGCTCTAAGTTACATCGGTTTTCTATTTCTTGGTCTAAAATTTGCAATTATTTTGACAATCCTAGTGTTTATATTTGGGGTTCTACCATTGCTCGGACCATGGACAGTTTGGGCAGCAGTTGCTATATATGCATATTCCCAAGGAGATTTGATTGGCGTAGTATTTTCATTACTATATGGATTCCTTATAGTGACAGTGTTAATTGAAATAGCTTTTAAACCCCTAGTAGTTGGTAAAACTGCTAATATAAATCCCGCTATTGCTTTAATCGGTATATTTGGGGGTCTGAGTATTGCGGGGTTTCCAGGCATATTTTTAGGACCACTGATTCTAGAATATACTAAGGATTATTTGTTTAAATATATTCAAACAAAACAAGAAAGAAGTTCAGATAAAAAGTAGAGATTTTATTATCTCTAAAACACTCTTCTTTATCCTTTTTCCTGTAAATAGATAACAAAGTTCATCGAATGCTTTAGTAACTTTTGAATTTTCTTTATACACAACAACTGGTAATAACCTTTTTTCAGCCTCTATTACATCGTTGCTGTATGGAATCACGGCTCCAACAGGCTTTTTAAATATTGCACTTATTATCCCCAGATCTATTTCTTTATTATATTTATTTACGATTAATTTAACTTTTTCTGGATTCAAAATCCTATAAACCTTATAGTTTGTATATATTGATAAGAAATCAGGGTTTATAACTAATAGTATCACATCTACATATTGCTCAATCTTCTTTATTTTAACTATATTAGGTGGGACATCAAATATAATAAAATCATAGACTTTTTCTAAAATCTCTAAATCTTTTTTGTAGTAATATTCTATAGTATTGGCTAATTTTAGGTGAAAGAAAGGAGTAACGATAATTCCCTGAAATAATCTCTCACCCCAATAACAGGGTTTTGTTTTTGCAAATAATATCGTGTTTGGAACTTTTCCGTTAAGATCTATCAACAACACTTTTTTTTGATGATATCTATACAAGTATGTAGATAGATTAACTGCTACAAAAGTTTTCCCTACCCCTCCTTTTAATGATACTACAGCGATTCTCATATTATATATATAGTCTAATAAACTCTGCCAAAGCTTCAGAAAAGTTTTCTTTTTCTACTTCGGGTCTTTTAAATATCAATGATTTAATTTCTAAGATCATTTCTTTTGGATCTTCAATATACTTGGATTTTTCTGCAAGCTCGTGATAACCTAGTTTTCTCAACCATTTATATAGTTTTACACTCCCTAACAAAAGTTTTGAATCTTCCTCGCTGCAAGTTAACAACCAAAATAGAAGGTCAGGTAGATCATAAAGTTTCTGACCATCTGGAGTAAATAATATATTTCCCATTTTTCTACATATTATTGTTCTGTGTTATAAATATATGATATGTCGTTTTGACCAACGACAATATCAAAACTTAAAAAGACAGAGCGTGACAAAAATGACATGTGGTGGATACACTATGGATTCGATTATAATCCATTAGATATCCGACCGACAGACAATGTCGTTGGGTTGGGAGACATAGAAAAAAAGGTAACACGTTCTATAGAAAATGGGGAAATATTTTTACTATATGGTCCAATAGGTTGTGGGAAAACTTCTTTGGCGATGACTGTCTCAAAAAAGCTGGAGAATAAGTTTATAATCCTATATATAAATGGTGAAGAGACCCCAAATATAAATTTAATCAAACAAGTAAACAGAGCTCTATATAAAGATTTTATAATATTCAAAATAAAAAATAAAAAACCTATAGTACTAATTTTAGACGAACTTCAAAATTTTTCAGAGAGTGTAATTAAACAAGCTAAGGCATTATATGACACTAGAAAAATACACTCTCTATTTCTTATACAGGTATCAGAAATCATACAAAACGCGACACCCTCATTTATTAATAGGATACATAGGAAAATTTCTATAGACTTTCCTAATGAAGATACAATAATTGAAATAATAAACCAAAGATTAGACGGTAAATTAATGTTTGATGAAGAGTTTTTGAGGGAGATTATTTTAATGAATAACAGGAATGTAAGATCCGTATTAATAGAACTCAATAGAATATTGGATGAACTAGAACATCCTATATCAGGAAAAATCACTAAAGAATTAATTGGAATTAAGAAGATTGAAAGTTATGATAGCACACAAAATAGTATTATTGATGAGAACATTAAAATATCTCCCCAACAAGCCATGATCTTGGAAAAGCTATTAGGAAATGAACTAACAATAAAACAATTATCGGAATTAACGAATTTACCATATAATACTGTTTCCAAGCAAATATCCAGGCTGGTAGAGAAAGGTCTTCTTTTAAAGAAGGAAAAGAATAAGAGAGTGTATTATTCAATAAACCCTGCTTATTTATCCGTTATTATGAAAAAATTTGGAAAATGATGGTATGTTAATTTTTAAATTTATGGTACTAAAAGGATTAGATACGCCGCCGTAGCTCAGCGGTAGAGCGCCGCCCTGGTAAGGCGGAGGTCCCGGGTTCAAATCCCGGCGGCGGCTGTTTTTATTTTTATTTCTTTAATTGTCCTAATATAGTCTAATGATTATAGTTCTTGTAACTGCTCCCAAAGGAAAAGGGGAAGAACTATCAAAAAGAGTATTAGAAAAGAGGTTAGCAACATATGTTAGTATTAGTACAATCAAGAGTATGTATTGGAAAGAGAATAATACTATCTATGAGGAAGAAGATTTGCTTATAATTAAAACTAGAAAGGCTATTTTTGACAATCTCAGTGATTTTATAAAGAAAATATACCTATACAAAATCCCAAAGATTGTAGCTATTAATATAATTGACGCAAATGTAGAATATTTATCTTGGGTAGAGTCCGAGACTTCTTTAAAGAAAATATGATCTTATGATCTGCAGAGAAATGAATACAGAATTAAAAAAAGCGGGTAAGATTACTAAAAATGCCCTAAGACTATCAAAAAGGTTGGTTAACCCAGAGGTTTCTTTGTTAGAGATAGCAGATACTGTTGAGCAGTATATAATGGATCATGGTGGTTACCCGGCATTTCCAGTGAATATATCTATAAACGATGTTGCAGCCCATTACACCCCAGATGTAAATGATAAGAATATTATACAAGAAGGGGACGTTGTTAAGATAGATCTGGGAACTCACATTAATGGATGGATAGTAGATGCAGCAATAACTATAGAAGTAAATGACAATAAATATAAAGAATTAATAAATGCTAGTAAGGACGCGTTAGATTCCGTAAAAAAGATTTTAAAAAAAGGAGTATATATATCAGAAATTGGTAAAGTTATTGAGGAAGTTATTACAAACTATGGTTTTAAACCTATATATAATCTGTCTGGACATAAAATAAATAGATATATCTTACACGCTGGGATGAATATTCCAAATTACAATAATGGTTCTCTTATACCAATTTTAGAGGGTATATATGCCATAGAACCATTTGCTACAAATGGTGTAGGATATGTTAAGGATGGATCAGCATCTACAATATATATTCTTCAAAGAAATACTGGAATTAGGATCCCTAGCCTAAAAAAATTTGTAGATAATATATTTAAAAGATATAAAACATTACCTTTCTCTAGAAGATGGCTATATAGAGATTTTAATGAAAAATATAATATAGATCTATACATAAACCTGCTCAAGAAGAATAATATTCTATACGAATATCCAATCTTAGTAGAAAAGTCCAAGGGAATTGTGTCTCAGTGGGAAACCACCTTTCACATTAATGGGGGTGTACACGACCTATTAAGTATAGATTGAAGTCTACATGTCGCGATAACGCATATGCTTTGTCGTTGTAAACTATCTCCAAAAACTTTTTATATACAACCAGTAATTTATAACTCATGGCAAAGAGAACAACTCCCATTCCTGTAGCTCCTTTATACAAAATCTTGAGGAAGGCGGGTGCAAGCAGAGTGTCTGAGGAAGCAAAAAGAGAATTTGTAGAGATAATAGTAGAAGTTGCTGAGAAAATTGCTGAAAGAGCTGTAGAGTTAGCAAAACACGCTGGTAGAAAGACAGTACAGGAAGAAGATATAAGGTTAGCAAAGAAAGAGGTAGTAGGCGCTTAAATCTTTGCTTTTTTACTATTATTTTCCTGAGCTATACATCTTAGTTTTATCACAATATCATCTCAGAAGTGGCAGGATTCATCATTCTCAGACCGTAACCAGGTCATCACTATCTAAATTATTGTTGTTTAAGCTGTGTATTCTGAGTTTTAGGTTGTTTATGTATAGTACTTTTGTTTAAAAATTTGTAGGTCTGCGTAGCCGTATCTCATCATCTGCACTCACCTCCTTCCTCACATCTCAGGATCATGCCACCATCTTCATCCCATTGTTCCCCGCCTGGAGGAACTGGTTCATGACTCCCCAGTGCATGGCCGGCGGGGATAGAATGAAATAGCCAATTAAAATTTAAAATCCTATATACAAGTGGTGCTGTAGTTTTTTAGGATAAGGATCTATAAAAATGCTTGTTATCGTTGATCCAAGATGATTAACCAAACTTTAATATTTTCGAATAACAGCGTTGTATATTATGGATACACTTCTAGAAGAATATAGAGTATGGTTAGAGATTCAAGGAAGATCGAAGAATACCATAAGAACATATACAGGAATAATAAGAAAATTTCTCCAGTTTCTACATTATAATTTTGGGATTGAGTTAGATCAAACTATATTACAATCGTACATGGATAAAAATATTATATTTAAATTTCTAGCTAAAAGTAAACTAGAAAGAAAACTTGATCTTAACTCTTTAAGATTATATACCAGGGCAATTACATCTTTCTTGAAGTTTTTAGGTTTGGAAGATCTTGCAAAGCAAATAAAGGCTCCTAAAGTAAATAAGCGGCTACCAAAGTTTATAACATTTGAAGAGTTTCAAAAGCTTGTAAATGCTGCTAAGAACAAAAGAGATAAATTAATAATAGAGTTTTTGTTCTACACAGGGGTTCGTGTCTCTGAGCTGGTTTCATTAAAAAAGAATAATATTCTGTGGGATCAAGGATTTGTTCGTGTGTATGGCAAGGGTGGTAAGGAGAGACTAGTCCCTATCCCAGAATTTCTATTAAGAAAACTCAAGGAATATGTGGATAAATTAGATAGCGAGTATATATTTCCTTTATCTACTAGGCAAGTGGAGAGGATTGTTAAATATACTGCAAATCGTGCAGGTATTACAAAAAAGGTAACACCCCATGTACTCAGGCATTCATTAGCCACAACTTTATTGTCTAAAGGGGTAGATATAAGGTACATACAAGAGTTATTAGGACACTCTTCCCTTTCTGTAACACAAGTATACACCCATGTAGTACCATCAAAGCTTAAAGAAATATATAGGAAGGTATTTGTCTGACCTTCTCCCCGCCCTGAAGAGTGAGGCTTTCAGTTGTAATTGGACCCGCCGGGATTCGAACCCGGGACCTCCGGCGAGCCAGGCCGGCGTCCTACCGCTAGAC
>JAIXNB010000008.1 GCA_020697515.1 Nanobdellota archaeon | reverse complement strand
GATGAAATTTCACCCACTTTTACACGTTCTTCAAGTATTATCCCTAAAAAACACGCTAAAATAGAACAATACATACCCAACAGAGTTAATTTTTCCAGCGTACTCATATACCCACCATATTTCAATATATATACTATTAACAAATATCCAATGGCTATACTAACTTATCAAATAGATATATTATTTGTATTAATTTTCTTATTAGAAATTTTGATAAAAAGATGGCGATACTTAATATTAATTATGTTGTATATTTTCCCAAGTATTTTTCATATTCCTCTACAGTCTTTATTAATTTGATAGTGAATATTACAGTAGCAGCTATAATAACTCCAGATAAAATAAGTATATGGTAGAAACTAAGAGAATCATGAAAATATTCAGCATTTTGTTAACTTTTTCCTTTATGTATTTTTCTGGCATATAATAGCTCATAAAATATATGGTTTTCCGAAGTGTATAAAAATAAAAAACCAAAACTTATGTTTTATAGCCATATATTACTTTTGTATTTACTGAACTCTATGTTTATCGGATTCATTCCTAATCTTGCGATTTCTATTTCGTCATCTAGATCTCTCACATAGTAATGTACTCTTGAAACAGAAGGAGTAACCCATACACCTGTTGTTTTTTGTCATATTCTCCGTTTAGCTTTATGCTTACACAATATAAATCTTGTAATAAGCTAAAACTTGTTTCTCTACCAAAAATATATTCATTTCCTTTTTTAAATGTGATTCAAAGTTTCCTGAATGTATAGTTTTTGAAGAAAAACTTGCTAAAATTATATCATCTATGCTTTTAATTACAAATTATTCGTCCTTGCTTATATATACCGTTCTCCAATCCTTTTCATATTTCTTAACATACTCTAAGTCTACTGGTAAGGGGGCCCTATTTTCTCTACCTTTTTCTTTTAGTTCTTCGAATCCAGCAAATCCTAAATCCATTTTCACCTCCATAACTATGTGGTAGTAAATTCCTATATAAATATTTTTGTTATTTAAGAAGAGGTAAAAATTTACTCACACTCTAACAAAAGTTCGTAACATATTTTTAGTATATCAAGATTTTAAAGTTCCTTCTTTTTTGACAAGAAGAAGACAAAATCTTTGTCTTCTTCATCAAACCATAATATATTGAAATATTCTTTGACTATTGGTTTCCAGTAAGAGATCCCTTTTTTCTTTAGAACAGATAATATAACTATACCATGATCCTGTAATATTTGCTTAAACAAATATAGAACTCCTAGAGGATTTTCAACATCTTGTAAAACAGTAATAGATATAATAACATCAAAAAAATCCCTAAATTCATTGGCTAACCCTTCACATTTTATATAATTCACATTCGGATACTTATGTTTAGCAATATTCAATAGTTTTTCAGATATATCGCAAGCATAAGGTTCCTCAACGATCTCTAATAATAGTTCTATAGATATCCCGGTCCCACATCCAAAATCTAAACCCCTCTTAAATTTATAATTTCCGAATAGCCTTCTATACAAATCCTTAATAAAGATTACTTTTCTAAATTGCTCTTCTCCATATAGTTCTTCGTATGAGGGTGCTATTGTGTTATACCATGTCTTTGTATCCATTAGCATCACATAGATTATGAGCTTAATTACGACATCTATATACTATATGAATAGACATACATTGCTATTATTAATAAGTATTTCTATACTTGTGATAGTAGTAAGCGTGTTAACTAACTTTAACAAATATGTTGTAGTTTGTGATTCACTTGAGTTACAGGTCATAGATGGGGATACTTTTAGGTGGCATAATAAAAAAGTAAGAATATATGGCATAGACACTTTAGAGCTAACAAAACAAAAGAAATGGGTACTTCATTACATAGATAAGAAGAATTATAGCTGTTTAAAATATTATTCATATCGTGCTAAAGAGGTTCTAGAAAATATATTTAATAACTATTGTATAAAGATAGAATTTCTCGGACATGATAAATATGGAAGGATACTTGCAAGAGTATATAATTGCACGGGAAACATTTGTACAGATATTGGTGAGTATCTTGTATTAAATGGTCTTGCCATATCGTTTGGAGATACTTATAAATATGCTGAGAGATTTGCAAGGCGGAGAAACTTAGGATTTTGGTCTTGCAACTAATTATAGACCATAGGGACATGCGAATTTTTTAAACTCTTCGGCACTTTTCTTGTCTATTTTCTCAAGAATTTCATAAATGAGGTCGTACAAACAACCCCAGCATATTGGAACATCTATCTCCCCATCTAAGTATTGCATTCTCTCCTTAAAATAGAACCTGTGAATATTTAATTCTTTTATTATCTCATTTAGAAACCTGTTCCAGTATTTTGTATCTAAAACTGATAAAGCATGATATATTGCCATTTTTGGTGAAATTGGATTCCAGATTGGTTCTTTACATATCACACATATCCTACTATTGTCAATTGGTTTTTGCATATAAAATTTTTTGAATAAGCATTTAAAATGGTGTTTCAGGTTGGTTCTTTATATTATGTATTATTTTTGGAATCCTCAAAGCCAGATGTACCAACATTAGAAATCCTAAAGAAAATATATCCCAATATTTATGCATTTCCAGTTGCTGGTTCCATAGATGGAATAGTAATATCTGAGGAAAAACTTCCCCTATGTAATAAAGAAAATACTCTTGAAATGATTCTAATAGCTAAATCTCCAAAATTCCTTTTAAAGGATAGGAATGACTATGCATTTTTGTATTTTGAATCTAACATAAAACCAGGACAGGTTATGTATGCGATCAGAGAAGTCAATAGAGGTTTTGTAAGAAGTAGAAAGAGGATACAGAACTATATGCTATTTAAATCAGAGAATAATACTAACAAATATCTTTTATTTATTGGATATAAAGGGAATATCACATTGGATAAATTGTGGAATCTTATATATGATCGTGCTAGGGAGTATGGAGGTGTATACAATGATAATACATATATAGTTTTTACAACGAGATTTGCTAGAAAGACAAAAAAGAAAATGACAGTCCAAAAAATATATGCTTAAAAGTATTAATGTTTATTAAAACAAATGCCAGAATTTAAGTTAAGAGGATATACTTTGGAGGAACTTCAAAAGATATCTATTGAAGAATTTGCCCAAAAAGTAGCTGATTCTAGACTTAAAAGAACATTATTAAGGAGACTAGAACTAGGATTTCCCCCAGAATGGGAAAAGTTTTATAAGAAGTGTTGGTTACAAAAACAAGGGAAATATAAGAAAGTTGTAAAAACACATGCTAGAGAGGTACCTATTTTGCCATTTATGGTAGGTTGTAAAGTGGCAGTATATAATGGTAAAGAATTTGTAGAATTTGAAATAAAACCAGAGATGATTGGAAGGAGATTGGGGGAGTTTGCACCATCAACAAAGAAAGTACAACATTCCGCACCGGGTGTAGGAGCATCTAGATCAACCAGACATTTACACGTTAAATAGGGCATTATAGATTCCCAGCTAATTTTTGTGTTTTTTGGGATTCAAATATTTTATTCACTAAGTTATTATATTGATTTTTTCGAAACTATAGCCCTATAATTAAAAGAATCATAAAGATGGTTGTATAAGAAATATTATATATAAATAGATAATATATGCCATTGGGATAAATCCTAAGAAAAAGGGTAATAGCGAAGATATTATTTCCGTAGATCCAATAGCTACAGAGAATAGGAATGCCAGAATTAAGAGAACAAGTGGAAACGCTATAAATAAGAATGTGTATATAGTTAGAAGCAAATTGGTTTTTTCTATAAAGGATCTTAATTTAATCTCATAGTCAACCAAAGCCTCTCTAGCAATTTCCCTAACAGTCTGTTTTATATCCCCTCCACTCCTTATTACAGATACTAATTCGTATAAAAACTCTTTGAATCTTTGAGAAGGAGTTTTATTAGCTAGGATCATCAAAGCCGATAACAGATCATATCCCAAACTATCTATGAGGTAGTGTAGAAACCTTATATCTTTACTTAATTTCCCAAATTCTTCTCTTCTTGCAGAAATTTCTATAGCCTTAACAAGATTCACTCCTGGACTAACTAATCCATAAAAATACAATAAGAATAAAGGAAGGTTATCCTCAATCTCTTTTATATAATCTGCCTTCGCAAGCCTTGGTAGACATAGAAAATACATAAACACCATAAAGGATACTATAATGGCATATATAAGGCTAAGAGTGATCAATACAAAATCTATATAATTTAATATAAAATATAGAACTAGGGTCGATATAACAAAAGTAGATATAAACGCACTTATTACTCCAAAAACAATTATCACAAGATAATCTTCATAGGAGATCCTCCAATTGATGAATAGTATATCCTCTTTGAGGTCTTTGAAATGTGGTTTCAGCTTTCTGGCAACCGGCCACAAATACTTATGTATTTTTTCTATGATCTTGTTAATCAACATTTTCTTCTATCTCTTCAAGCAATGCATCTTTATCCAGATAATACGCTCTTATATATTGGGAAACTTTTTTTGGATCTCTAATATTCCTTTTTAATAGATAATTTAACACCTTTGATTTTTTCTCTAGATCTTCCTCAAAATCTTTAATCGATCCTACTCTCTGCTCGAGTTCTTGTGTTAACACAGACCTGTTAACTAATTCAAAAGAGTCTTGAACAGGATTCCAAACGAAAATTTTACTTATTTCTAAATGGTCTCCAGACATCTTTCCAACCTCTACAACTTCTCTAACTCTCCTCGCAGAAGGAGAGATATTTCTAGCTCTCACCATAAACACCGCCACATCTAATAATTCTAAAAGGTCCTTTGGTAAATTTATTGGAGGAGTAGTTAGTCTCCTTATTATTGATTGTATAGAATCAGCGTGCATTGTGGTTAAAGCTGCGTGCCCCGAAGCCATTCCCTGAAACATGACATAAGCTTCCTGTCCTCTAACCTCACCTACAATTATATAATCTGGGTTCTGTCTAAAAGATTCTTTTAGAAGATCATACATTGTTATCTCACCATATTTTTTACCCTCAATATAAAAACCCTCTCTGGTTAAAGCGGGAATCCAATTTTCATGATACAATTGAATCTCTCTCGTATCTTCTATAGACACTATTTTTGCATTGGGGGGTATAAACATTGCAATTGCATTTAGTAAAGTAGTCTTACCAGAGGCTGTTTCTCCTGCAATTATGACATTAGCTCTATTCTCTATAGCCCACCAAAAATATGCAGCTATATCAATACTTAATGTATTATTTTTGATTAAATCTATTATAGACATTATCTCTTTCCTAAACTTTCTTATAGTGAATGTGGGACCTCTTGTAGTAACGTCGGAGGAGTAGGTAGCATTGATTCTGCTTCCATCCGGTAGGGTTGCATCTAACAACGGCTCTGCATAAGAAATATGTTTACCAGACCTTAGGGCAAATTTCTCTATAATCTCTTTTATTTCATCTTCATTTTCAAAGATTATGTTGGTTTCTAAATTTCCAAAAATTCTATGGACAACATAAACTGGTATACCAACTCCCGAGCATTCTATATCTTCTATAAATGGATCATGCATCAAAGGCTCGATTCTACCATAGCCATAAAAGTTTCTGAAGATATAATACATTATCTTATTGAATGATTTCTCATCTAAGTGAATATCATACTCTTCCAAAATGAATCTAACATTCCTCTCTAAATATTCTATTATCTTATCAACATTTTTAAGTTCAGACAGTTTTACTGTCAAAATTTCTTTCAAACCTTCTGATACTATGTCTAGAATGTCCTTTTCGTCCAGGGACAATGTGGGTTCAAGAACTTCATAGAATAGCGAATATTTTTGAGTACTAAAAAATATATGAGCATAAGCATATGGTTCTATAAGAGGATAGTATATATTAGTTTGACGAATATCATTGGGGGGATTAATTATGGGAATTCTGGGTTTTAGATTAATCGTGAACTGCATAATAGTTTTATTAATTAATGTCTCTTTTAAATATAATGCAAACTGATTTAACTGTTTATTTTCAAGATAACATAAAAAGATTAAAACTAATTTTAAATCAAATAAAACAACTTGAGAAACATTTAAAAAGAAAAAAGAATAGCCTTGATAAATTAAAAAAATTATATGATAGCGGATTTATTGATGAAATAGAATACAGAAGAATATCCGAGGATCTAAAAAGAGACATACACGATTTGGAAATACAAATGATTGAGTTAGTTGGGAGAGCTAGAGAGATCCTAGAAGAATTAAATAGTCTTCTAAAATTCGATAAGGAAGTACATAGAATAGGAAAAAGAAGAGTCATTCAAATAAGAACATCGGAAATTGAAAAGGTATTATACGATACAAGACAGATTATCCAGCAATATAACCATATAGAACCTCCAAAAGATTTAGTGAATCCGAGCGCTACCAAAACAAAGATTAAGGTTGGAAAAAGATTTCTACAGATAAAAAAGGTGCTATTTAGCAGAAAAGATACTAAAAAAGAGAGTATCAAAATCAAAACAAGACCTCCAAAAAAGAGAAACTTAAATATAGATTACAAACAATATTTGGTAAGATTTGCGAGTAGGTGGTTTGGAAAAGTTGCAGGTTATCTAATAAAAAATTTTCCAGAATTATATACATTTATATATGAATTATTAAAAAAAGCCGGTATAAAAATGACGGTAAGAACTTATATATCTTTAATTCTAACGATATTCTTGTTAGCTCTAGTACCGACACTTGTTTTAACAATATTTATTATAAAAAACATTCTATTTCTTCCTATATTGTTTACTCTCGTGACAGCTTTGTTTACGCTTTTTACAATTTACTACCCCACCTATATAAGAAAAAGTAAAGCTGAAGAAATTAGGTCCATGCTTCCCTTTGCTATAATACATATGGCATCCTTAGCAAAGGCAGGGTTAAAACCAAAAGATATTTTTAAAGTTATTGCAGAAACAAAAGAGTATAAATTATTGTCTGAGGAATTTCAAAAGCTGGTTGATTATATTGACATGGGTATGAGTTTGTCAGAAGCCATAAGGACCGTTGCTAATGATACACCGTCCGGAGAACTGAAAGAGTTTTTAGAAGGGTTGTTATTATCTTTGCAATCCGGTTCTAATTTAAGAGAGTATCTAGAGATCTCTGCAGAGTCTGCAATAATTCATTACAAATCTTTAAACCAGAAATTTATCCAAACAATTAAAACATTCTCGGATATCTATGTTGGCATGGTTGTTACAATGCCTATGATACTTGTATCAGTTATAATCATGCTAGCATCCTTAGCAGAAAGAGTATTTGGATTACCGATTCCAACGTTAACAATGATAATAGTATATCTATTAGTTCCAGCCGTTAATATTGCTATGCTCTTACTAATCTCAAAAATACAGCCGAAATGAAAATAAATACAAACTTTCTAAGAAATGTGAATATATTCGTTTTTTCCTCCATAGTTTTATCAATAACTGGGTTACTATTTGGAATAATTCTGCTCAGAGATTTACATACCTCATTATCTCTTGCAATCTTTTTAGGAGCCTTACCAATAACAATACAGAAAATAATAGAGAGTCAAATAGAAAAGGAGAAAGAAGAACAATTTATTAGATTTGCATTAGATTTGGCTCAGCTTCTTCAAACAGGGATTACGTTACCTTATGCAATGAAAGAAATAGAAAAGAATGATTATGGAGTGTTAAATAATGCTGTGAAGCGGTTATCCGCTAGAATTGATTGGGGAGTCAGGGTTGAAGAAGCATTCAGGTTATTTGCAGAGGAGTTAGAAAATGATTTGATAAAAAGGAATATCTGTGTTCTTATAGAGATCTATAGAGCAGGAGGAGATTTAGGGAAGAGTCTAGAAGCGTTAATCAACAGTCTAGTAGAAGTTCGTAGATTGAGAAGGGAAAGAGAGAGTGCAGTATATGAAAATATATTACATGCTTATCTAGTTTTTCTTTTCTTTTTGGGGGTAGTTATAGTAATAGAAGCTTTTCTAGTTCCATTCTTGCAAACATCTTTTGGAGTAAATATTTTAGGTTTCTCGGGTAAGTCTAATATAAATATAGATACTATACTATTCCATTTAGCAGTTATGCAATCCATATTCGCAGGTTTAGCTCTCGGGAAAATGTATGATAACTCTTATAAAGCGGGACTACGCCATGTACTAATCTTTCTAGTATTAACTATGATAGTATTCAAAATAATCCTCCCGTTAATACCCAAGGGAGTTAGTTTAATGTCCTTGCCAACAATATAGTAAGTCTAAAACTTATATCTTCAGAAACTTTTATGATTATAGAGATATAGCTCGACGGATAATGAGTCCGTCGGTGGGGGAGTGAATCCCAGAACCTCTGTATGAAGTCATAACCGTAAAGAGAGGTAGAACGGAGGAAGCTCTGTCCTTGGGGTGGAGAGGCTCACATACCATAAGAATCTGACACTACAGTACCAATGAAGTCTTTTCCATCTAATAGATTTCT
>JAIXNB010000007.1 GCA_020697515.1 Nanobdellota archaeon | reverse complement strand
TCTGGTCCAACTAGATTTAAATCTCCCAAGTTTGCTACAACGAATGCTTTAGATCCAAAGCCTAACAAGAATATAATGAATGCTAAGAAGAATTCTAATATCTTGCCTAGTTTCATTAATGGAGCTTTAAAGAACAATTTATAAAGTTTAATATAGGTGTTTGATAATGCCCAAAAAAACTGTTGATAGAATCCAAGAGGAAGGTATTAGACAATCCGATCAAAACATAGTTAAAGGAAATACAATTGTATGGAGCCCGTCATACCCTGCAGAAGTAATTGAGATAATTGGAAGAACTGGTATGAGAGGGGAAGCAACCCATGTATTAGTGAAAGTATTAGAAGGTCCAAATGCTGGAAAAGTTATCAGAAGAAACGTTACAGGGCCTGTAAGAGTAGGAGATATCTTAATGTTAAGAGAAACGGAAATAGAGGCCACTCCAATAGAAACTAAAAAATAAAATGCCAATAATAAAAATTTGCTCATTTTGTGGGGAACAAATTACGCCAGGAACTGGAATAATGTATGTAAAAAATGATGGGACTGTTTTGTACTTCTGCTCTCATAAATGTATAAGGAACTGGGAAATGAAAAGAGATCCTAGAAAACTTGCATGGACAAAGTTATATGTAAGGGGTGGTATTAAGTCTAAAAGAAAATGAACTACTTTTTATATCCTATAGATCCCCGACATTCTATCTTTTGTCATTATGCAACAAATTTATTTTTACTATCAACCAATTAAGTTTGCTGGGTTCTGAGAAATTACCATAGATGTATTGTACAGTAATAATTTTATGTAATATAAACTTTTAGTGAAATAATTTCTAATGAAGAAACACCCATTAATTCAGAGGACTCTTGTAATTCTAAAACCAGATAGTGTTAAAAGAGGGTTAATTGGAGAAATAATCTCTAGATTCGAAAAAGCTGGTTTGAAAATCGTAGCATTGAAAATGCTATGGTTTAATAAAGAAATGGCCGAAAGGTTTTATAATTTTGATAGAGATTGGTATGAGAGGGTTGGTGCAATGTTAATAGAGCGTTATAAAGAAGAGGGGTTAGATCCATTGGAGGAATTTGGTACTACCGATGCAATATCTATCGGAAAAAAGGTTAAGGAGTGGTTAATAGAATATATAACATCTGGTCCTGTGGTTGCTGTGGTTCTTGAGGGAGTAAATGCCGTGGAAGTCATTAGAAAACTTGTTGGCCCAACAGAACCAATGAGTGCCCCCGCAGGCACTATTAGAGGAGATTACTCACACATGTCCTTTGCATATGCCAACTGGAATAAAATGTCGGTAAGAAATGTTGTACATGCCTCAGATTCTGAAGAGAATGCAAATAGAGAGATATCTATTGTATTTAAGCCAGAAGAAATATATGAATACAGAAGAGACATAGAGGAAGTCATATATTAGATAGTATATACCGTAAAAGGTGTATGAAAGTTGCAATGACCAACGCGATAGTTCTTGGGATAATTTTTGTATCCACATTAATAATATCTTCTAGTGTTTACTATTTCTTAACAAGTCCGATATCTACTTTATATATCCCAATTCCAAATGGATCATATATAGCTCTTAACATAACTGGGGAAGATCTCCTGAGTATGTTATCCTCTTCAATTAATCGTTTTGAGCCAAATTTATCTAAGAAGGATCCAGAGCTCAATATGTTAATAGAAAAACTAAATAAAATAATATCTACAAATAAAGAAGAATATCTATTTTATTATGAAGAACTTCAGAAAATCTACCCTGAGAAATATTTTATATTGTGTACACAAAATGGTTGTGGATATTACTATTATACCCAATCTGGCCTAGTTGAAGCTAATCTAAATGAAATGAAGATAGATAAACCATTGATATTATTATTTGATAAACAGACTTTAGAGAAGTTGATATATCTCTTAGAAAAGAGAGATCCATAAGTAATAAATGCTTTCAAAAAGGGGCTAATTAAAGGCAAGGTTAGAGTTAAGAACTTCGAAATAGTTGCAAAGAGGATAGCAGAAGAGTATGGTGAGCATTAGATCCCCAATAATAGTAATACTAGGACATGTTGATTCTGGGAAAACTAGCTTATTAGATAGAATAAGGAAAACTTCTGTAGCTGCAAAGGAGGCTGGAGGAATAACACAACATATTGGCGCAACAGAGATACCAATAGAAGTTGTAAAAGAAATAGCAAAACCTCTACTATATCTCTTTAAATTTGATTTAAAGATTCCTGGTCTTTTATTTATAGATACTCCAGGACATGAAGTATTTACCAACTTAAGAAAAAGAGGAGGATCTGTAGCAGATTTAGCCATAATAGTTGTAGATATCATAGAAGGATTTCAACCACAAACGTACGAAGCTATTGAAATATGTAAGCAATTTAAAGTTCCATTTGTAATAGCTCTAAATAAAATTGATAGAATTCCAGGATGGAGCCCTAGAGAAAATTCTCCTTTTTTAGAATCAATAAAACACCAGAATCAGAAAGCTCTCCAGATCTTAGAAGAAAAACTATATATAGTAGTTGGGCAACTTTATGAGCTCGGTTTTGAAGCTGAACGTTTTGATAGGATTCAAGATTTTAGAAAACAAGTATCTATAATACCTGTTTCTGCAAAAACTGGAGAAGGTATACCAGAATTATTGTTAATTGTTGCGGGGCTTGTGCAAAGATTTTTAGAGGAAAAGTTAAAAATCAATGTAGAAGGTTCTGGTAGAGGAATTGTCTTAGAGAGGAAGGAAGCTAAAGGTTTTGGGACAGTGATTGATGTAATATTATATGATGGAAAGATTAGAAAAGGAGATACGATAGCATTTTTAACAAAAAATGGTATAAAAACAACTAAAGTCCGCATACTGTTAAAACCAAAGCCGTTACAGGAGATTCGTGATAGAAAAACTAGATTTTATGAAGTGGATGAAGTCTCCGCTGCGGCAGGTATTAGAATAGTTGCAGATGGTATAGAAAATGCATTGCCGGGTTCACCTATTTATGTTGTAAAAGACAATCTAGAGGAGATAGAAAGAAGCATTAAATCGGAGATTGGAGAATTCTTATTTGAAACAGATAAAATCGGGGTTGTGGTTAAGGCGGATACCTTGGGGACATTGGAGGCGATAGTTAGAATCCTAAAAGAAAAAGGAATACCTATTGCAAAAGCAGATATAGGAAATATTGATAAAGAAGATATTATGAAAGCTCTTTCTGTAAGAGAGAAGGATCATGTATACGGAGTTATTTTAGGTTTTAATGTTAATATAGAAAAGACTGTAGAAGATTTAGTAAAGTCTACTAAGCTAAAAGTTATTTTAGACAATGTTATATACAGACTTGTAGAAAAAATAGAACAGTACATTGAAGAGATGAGAGTGAAGAAAAGTAGAGCTGTCTTAGAGAGTCTTACTCCACCTGGAAAAATACTTATTTTACCAGGATATATATTTAGAAGATCTAACCCAGCTATTGTAGGGGTTGAAGTATTAGCGGGGAGAGTAAGACCGGGGACATATTTAATGAGAGAAGATGGGAAGGTCGTTGGGAAGGTAAAAGCCATGCAAAGTGAAAGTAAGTCATTAAATGAAGCTAGGAGAGGGGATAAAGTTGCCATTTCTATTGATGGAGCTATTGTAGGGAGACATCTAGAGGAGAATGATATACTCTATACTTATATAGACGAATCAGAATTCAAGAAATATAAACAGCATAAAGAGATTCTAACAGAAGATGAAAAAGAAGTTTTAAGGGAGATTGCTCGTATAATGCGGCGAAAGAATCCTACTTGGGGGGTATAGAAATCACCTCTTTTTTATAACTATAAAATTCCTTTCAAAGAGTTTATTAGTATGGATAAGATATGCTTTTGCTTTATACTCTGATTCGATAATTAATCTCTCTCCGTCAACCCCAAATAATTCCGAGATATCTCTTTTTACCTTCTCCTTAGATAATTCGTATTCATCGTTTACCAAAACCCCCACTATGGCATTGTAAACTGTATCTAATACAAATTTCAAATAGAACAGGGGTTTTAGTTCTGCTAAGGAAAACAAAGGAAGCTTATATTCTGTATAAATAAATGCAGGAACAATATATTCTTCATCATATGTTCTTGGGATAACTCCAACATAGAATGGTATATGGGCATATCTATTTTTAGTAAATATTGTATTTAGAAGGCTGGTATAGCTGTATATCGGTACAGCAGAAACTCCTTTATCGGCGACTATAACAACATTCGCTATTTCGGGAAATCTCTTATGCTGATCTATATAGAACAGATTCTTCATTTTATCTATAGTATCTGCTAGTTTAAATAAAATTATATTAACTACAAAAAGCTAACAAACACCTACTTAATGTATAATACTCTAGGAGAGCATTAAATTAAATTTCTCATTATTCTTATCATAAGGTAGTTAAAATCCTACGTTAAGTATAAAGCTGAAAATATAAATAATAGTATTTAAGAAATATGAAGCGAAGATTTGACGCAGTTCCTAAAGTTAAATCTGACCTGAAACCCTCTCTAAGATTTCCTTCAAGCTTGGAACGATATAATTAAAAAAGAATCAGAATGAATTTACAACTTAAAGCCTCATCCTTTAGGACGGGGAGGAGGTCAACTCATACATTAGTTATCGCTATTATAATTTTTATATTATGTTATGTAGTAAATAATGGAAATATATGATATGTATTCCAATAATTGAAAATAATATTAAGGATGCTCTTATCAGTGCTGAAAGAGCTCTAGAGGTTGCAGATATTGTGGAGTTCAGAGTAGATTACCTTAAGAGAATCAGAAAAAAAGATATTGCAAAGATGGCTAAATATCCCTCTATTATTACTATAAGGGCTCATTGGGAAGGAGGGAGATACAGAGGAGATTATGATAGAAGGGTAAAACTATATAAAACAGCAATTGAAAATAATGTAAGATACATTGATGTAGAATTAAAAGAAAAAAGAAATAGGGAACTTGTTGATTTTAGGAATGATATAAACTCAAAGACTAAAATTATTATCTCATACCACAATTTTGGAAGAACACCTTCCTATGACACACTCTTGAACATAGTAAATAAAGAACTCCAGATAGGAGACATTGCTAAATTTGCTACTATGGTCAATACTAAAAGAGATATTTTAACTATTTTAAGAGTTATACAGAAGTTTGAAGGGAAGATAATAGGTGTTGGGATGGGAAGAAAGGGTAAATTAACAAGAATACTCGGAACCTACTTTGGGAGTATATTAACCTTTGCATCTATGGAAGGTAAATCCTCTGCACCTGGACAGATCGATGTAAAGAAATTGAAAGAGATATATAAACTTATCTTTTAAGTCTCATAGCTAAGTGTAAATTGTAAGAAAATGTGAGATTATAATTAAGATAATGAAGATATGCCCTGTTCTATATGGAAGTTTGAAAACTTAAATTAATTCTATGGTACATAAGAAACGCCTATAGAGATCTAAAAGGTTCTATTCAGCCCTGTATATCATCTTACCTGTCGTATACGATTCTAGAACTCGTTGAAGAATTTTATTACTATAGAAAACCTGGGAATACTTACTAAAGAATAAAGATTTAAGAATAAAAAATTATTGCTGTTCTTCAAGGATGGGCAAAAGATTGGTGAAGTGATATTAATAGTGAAAAATATTATTAAAAACGAAAGGGCTTTATATTAATTAAAAGGCCTAATAGTCGGCAAGACTACTATTGTTGGTTGGTTTTTTGTTGTTTCCACTCGTTATAGATCTCTTCGAATGATCTTTGTCCATATTCTTCTACAACAGTATTAACTTGGACTATTTCTTCAGATATTGTATTCCCTCTAACTAGCTTTTTAACTCTCGTTCTCTTATCAACTCTCCACCAAACATATTTTTTAACGGTTCCTTCAACATAAGGTACCATTGGAGCCCCTCCAAAATCAGATCCTCCTGTAATTTTAATCTTATACCCCTCTAATCCCAATGGTGTTGCATCAATGACGTCGCCTATTTTCTTACCTAACAGAAATTTATCCTGAGTCTCCAATTGAATAGCTTTGCTACTTTTTGGATCAGATATTACTACCTTAAATATTAATTGTTTGGGTCTTGCCATCTATGTTCCATCTATAAAAATTTTAAGAATATTATTTTTTGCATAATCATACAACTAAAAGCCTCATCCTTTAGAGCAGAAGACTCAACCCTGGGCTGAACGAAAGGAATGTGATCCTAACCCTCCCCACTCTCTCTGGAGCCCTCACACCTTAGGGCGGGGAGGAGGTCAGTTCTGAGATTATTCATTTTTCCACTACAACAAAAAGGATATCTTCTGTTCAATTCTACTATATCTCTAAAGCTTTGCCTCTTAGAATTTAATTCATATAATTACTTTTTTCTATTGTAGATAATTTAAGTCGCTTTTAGAAATATTAGAACAGTTGGAGCTACAGAGTCTTCAAAAATAACATTTTGCAAAATTATAAGTTTGGTTATATATTTAAGTGTTGTATATATTATCAGTAAATGCAGTTTATTCTCAAAACAATTGATCTGTCTGTAATGAAGAACAATAAGGTGATTTTGACTGGAATAAACATCACTATCCCAAAAAATAAAATTACTGCTATAATGGGTCCCAATGGATCTGGAAAAACTACCTTAGCTAGAGCTATTATGGGTGATCCTTCCTTAAAGAAGCAAGGAAAAATAATTTTCAATGGAGAGGATATAACGGATCTTAGTCCTGATGAAATATCTAAAAAGGGAGTGTATCTTGCTTTTCAGCACCCACCGGAAATTGACGTCCTAAAGACTAGAGTACTTCTAAAATATATATTAAACAATTTTGATGAAGAAAAATTATTGAACTTAGCTATTAAATACGGCCTTCCAGAGGACTTTCTTGATAGGGGAATTAATGAAGGGTTCTCTGGAGGAGAAAGAAAAAAGATGGAGTTATTATTTATAGATTTGCTAGATCCAAAACTAATTATCCTAGATGAAATAGACTCTGGATTGGATATAGATTCTCTAAGACTTATCAATAACCTTATAGTTGAGAAGATTAAAGAAGGAAAAACATTTATGATAGTAACCCACTATACTAGGATATTTCAAAGTATAACACCAGATAAAGTTTACATACTGAAAAATGGAAAAATAGTATGGGAAGGTGCCAGCTCTATTCTAGGGGAAATAGAGAAATATGGGTATGCAAAATTCTAAATCTTTTGATGATATAAAAAATTCCTTAAGGAATCACTGGTTTAAGGTAACATATGAACCCCAGATAGTTATAAAAGGTCCACTTACAAAAGAAAAAATACTAGAGTTATCGGAGATGAAAGAAGAGCCATCCTGGATGACTGAGATGAGGCTAAAAGCTTACGAATGGTTCAAAAAATTACCTTTACCCGACTGGGGGCCTGACCTTAGTGAGATAGATTTTGATGATATGATTTATTATGCTTCACCGGAGCTTAGAAAAAAACCTGAAAACAGGGAGGATATTCCTGAATATATAAAAAGGATTTTTAAAAAATTAGGAATATCTGAAGAGGAAACTAAAATGTTAGCAGGATTTGGACTTCAATTTGATTCATCAGTTGTGTATAAAAAAGTAAAAAAATATCTAGAACAGTTAGGAGTTATATTCACTAGTATGGATGAAGCTGTAATAGAGTATTCTGATATTGTTAAAAGATACTTTGGAAAAATTGTTCCTTACCTTGATAACAAATTTGCAGCCTTAAATACAGCAGTTTGGTCAGGTGGTACATTTATTTATGTACCAGAAGGTGTGAAAGTACCGTTTCCATTACATACTTACTTTAGAATGAATCTAGAGGGTATTGGTCAATTTGAAAGAACTTTAATAATAGTTGAGAAAAATGCAGAGATTACATATATAGAAGGTTGCTCTGCACCCTTATATTCCAAGGCCTCTCTACATGCATCAGTAGTTGAAGTAATTGCGAAAGAAAACAGTAAAGTTAGATACATCACACTACAAAATTGGTCAAAGAACGTATATAATTTAGCAACAAAGCGTGCAATTCTATATAATAATACACATGGTTTATGGATTTCCGCGGAATTTGGAAGTAAAGTTACTATGGTGTATCCTGGATTGATATTAAAAGGTAATTACTCTAAAGGAGAGATATATAATATATCTTTTGCTACAGATGGACAAACACTAGACACTGGAGGGAAAGCAATACATGTTGGAAAGAACTCAAGAAGTATTATAGTTTCTAGATCTATATCTATAGGAAAAGAGAAAAAGGCTACATCTATATACAGGGGGGATATAAAAATACTAAAGGGGTCTGAGAACTCTAAATCTATTTCACAGTGTGATTCTTTGGTAGAGGGGAAAGGAACAGCTGAAGCCTTGCCTAGGATTGAAAACTACGAAAAAAGTTCTTATTTTAATCATGAAGCAAAGATTGAAAGATTAGATGAGGATAAAATGTTCTATTTAATGGCTAGAGGAATTAGTAAAGATTCTGTAAGAAATTTAGTTTATATAGGGTTCTTTGAAGATGTTCTTAAGAAAATACCTTTTAAATATGCAATGGAGGTAAGAAAGCTAATTAATCTAGAATTAGATAAATATGGAGATACTGTATAGAGCTTTCAGAAGATATATAGATTTGAATAAGCTCAAGGCGCTCCCAAAAATTAGGAACAATACAATGGTACACAATAGTGTACAGAGAGTATTTTATAGATATAATGCATTATATGAAGAAGATCTAACAATCAAAGGAAATTCTAATGTTCTGAGTGTAATAGGGGGTAAAAACGTAGTTGTTGTACGAAGAATTACAGTCAAACATTCCTCAGATTTCTCTCTAAATATAAATATTAAAAATAACGGATGGGTTATACTGTTTGATGAAATAATTCTAGAAGAAAACTCCTCTGCGGGATATAAGTTATACGGTAAGATAGGGGGAGAGGTGTATCATTACATTAATGTAGTACATTCAAGAAATAGCAAATCCAATATAGATATAAAAGCAGTGGTCTTAAAAAAGTTGATTTCTATAGGGATCCTTGAGCATCCTGTTGGTAGCAGAAGATCTTATGGGAAATTAAATCAATTAGTTATAGCAAAACCTGAATCAAAAATAGTTTTGTTGCCTGGTATAAAGGTTTTAGATCCCGATGCTAGAGCAGTGCATGGAGCAAAAAAAGTAATATTGACTAAAGATCAGGAGTTTTATTTGAGAAGTAAGGGGTTGTCTTCTAACACAATTTTAGACATTCTTGAGAAAAGCATAATATATATGATATAAACTTGCAAAGTACTGCAAATTAAGTTTTTATTTATTTTGTAAACTAAAATAAAAATTAATCATAATGGATGTTGCTAAAATCAAAGAAGACTTTCCAATTTTTAAAAAAAGAAAAATTATATATCTAGACAATGCCGCGTCTACTCAAAAACCGATACAGGTTATAAACGAGATTGTTGATTTCTATGAGAATCACTATTCAAATATACATCGGGGGTTGCACATCCTTAGCCAAGAAGCCAGTGAGATTTATGAAGAAAGTAAAAAAATTGTTGCAAATTTCATTAATGCATATAGCTGGAGAGAAATCATATATGTTCGAAATACTACAGAAGCTATTAATCTAATAGCTAATACACTACCATTAAATAAGGGTGATAAAGTTGTAACTACGATTATGGAACATCATTCCAATTTTCTACCATGGTTGAGATTAAAAAAACTCAAAAAGATACAGTTGGAGATCGTGGATATAAATGAAGAACAGGAATTAGATATGAACGATCTAGAGAAAAAAGCAAAAGATGCAAAAGTTATTGCAGTAACTTTTGTATCTAATGTTCTTGGTAATATAAACGATTTAAAAGAAATCAGAAGAATTGCTGATGAAAATGCAAGTATTCTAATAGTAGATGGAGCACAAGGGGTACCACATTTATTAACTAATGTTAAAAGAATGAAAGTAGACTTTTTAGCATTTTCTGCTCATAAGATGCTGGGACCCAGTGGTATCGGGATATTATATGGTAAGGAAGAGCTACTAGAAGAATTAGATGTTTTTTTAGTTGGGGGTGGGATGATCAAGGATGTACGTATGGATGAGTTCGTCCCCGCAGAACTACCATGGAAATTCGAGGCCGGAACTCCGTTTATTGAAGGTGCAGTCGGATTAAAAGCTGCAATAGAGTATTTAACAACGGTTGGTATGGAAAATATAGAAAAACACGAGAGAGAGTTAATAAAGTTACTGGTTGATGGCCTAGAAGAACAAAATATAGAATACTATGGTAGTAGGAAGATTAAAAAGCGAAGCAGCTTAGTTTCTTTTAATATAAAAGGCATCCATGCTCATGATGTAGCGGAGTATCTTAACTATAAACATATTGCAGTTAGGTCTGGTCTTCATTGTGCACACCCTTTACACAGAAGATTGAATATTCCAGCAAGTGTCAGAGCTAGTGTATATCTCTATAATAATGAAGAGGATATTATTGCCTTATTAGATGCTCTAAAGAGGCTTATTAAAGAATTAAACATATAAATTATGTATATGGATCTGATCAAAATACTAAAGGCCTTGAAATTAATAAAAAAGCATAAGTTGAAAGATGCAAATGTAGTATTGTATGGTAGTAATCCATATCACTGTGGAGATAACATTACCTTGTATTTAAAAATAGAAAATGGGATAATAAAAGATGCCAGTTTCGAGGGTACGGGTTGTAATATTTTAATGTACGCTACAAGTAAATTCATTGAACATATAAAAGGAAAAAATGTGAAAGAAATTTTAGAACTTTCAGATAGAGAATTCTTAAAAGAGATAGATCTCGCAGATATATCAAAAAGTAGGCTTCAATGCGCACTTTTACCATTAAAAACATTTAAAGAAAAACTACCCAGGATATAAAAATCATCTTTAATGTTAGAATACTAGAAAGTAAATATAGAATGTTATTAGTGGTTAATTAAAATTTTAGTTTTCAATATAATCCTTATTATAAATTAGGAATTGCCGGTAGTTTGCGGTATGTTCCTAATGTTCTGACCTCCTCCCTGCCCTAAAAGGCGTGGCTTTCAGTTGTAAATTTAGTTGAGGCCTAAATATTATAAAACTTATAAATTTTAACCACTGAGGAACAAAAATGACATATCTCTATTTCCTTGATAGGTACAAAAATCAATATGAATTAATCCCAATAGAGGACCTATTATTCTATGGGAAAACAAAATACCAAGAAGTTCTAATTGCAAAAAACGATATGCTTGGAACTTTTCTAGTTCTAGATGGTCAAATTCAATCAGCAGAAAGTGATGAGTATAGATATCATGAGGCTATAACTTTACCAGCATTAGTTGTTCATAAAAACCCCAAAAAAGTACTGGTTGTTGGGAATGGGGAGGGAACAATTATAAGATATCTAGTAAAGTTTCCTCTTGAAAGGATAATCTGGGTAGACATAGATGAAGAGTTAGTTAAGATATGTAAAAAATATTTACCTTACTCTTTTAAAGAGGAGGATCCAAGAGTACAATTTTATGCGACTGATGGGTTGGAATTTTTAAGGAAAGGTGATGAAAAATACGATATAATTATTTTCGACTTAACAGATCCTTCAGAGGATATTCCCCTTTCAAACGAGTTATATTCAAAAGACACAGCTATTTTAGTTAAGGAACATTTAAATAAAGATGGGATTTTTGTTACTCTAGCTTATGAATATGTGGATGGAAAATGGAAGAAATCCAGTGAGTACTTAAAAGAAGTATTCAAAATTGTACGATATTATGGAGTATGGGTTCCGTCTTTTGATATGTATACCATATTCGCCTTTGCTAGTGATGTCTACGATCCTTTAAAAATATCCTCAAAAGAAATAGATGATAAAATAAAAGGAATGGATTTAAGATTCTATAATGCATTAACGCACAAGTTTATGTTCTCTTTAATTTTTTAATTTATAAAAACTGGATGTTGTATTCTTTTCCTATAAATTCCAGTCCAAATTAAAAGATTAAAGATTAAATATACTTTATATTTTGATGCAACCACCTAGAGGAACTAGAGATTTTCCTCCAGAAATAGCAATTCTTAGAAAAGATATTTTCACAAAAATAGAAAAAATATTCCAAAAATTTGGTTTTGATCCGGTAATTACTCCAATCGTAGAATATTGGGAAACTCTAAAAGGTAAATATGGAGACGAGGCTGAAAATAAGTTGATATGGAGATTTAAATTACCCTACTCTAAAAAAGAGTATGCTCTAAGATATGATCATACTGTTCCCTTAGCCAGATTCTTTGCAAGATTTCAATCAAAATTACCTTTTAAGAGATATGTAATCGATAGGGTTTATAGATATGAAGAGCCGCAAAAAGGAAGGTATAGAGAGTTCTGGCAGGCAGATTTTGATATTATCGGATCTAGAGGGTCTGAAAGTGATGTAGAAATTATTTTAATTGTAGACACAGTTTTTAAGGAATTTAACTTTGATAATTATAAGATAAAAGTTAATGATAGAAGGTTATTAAGGGGTATTTTTGAAGAGGAGTTGAAATTACACGATAATTTAATCCTACATGTTTACAGAGTAATAGATAAATTAGATAAGATAGGAATTGATGAAGTAAAAAAAGAGCTAAAAGAGGTGGGATTAAATGCAGAAAAAATAGATAAGATTACTGATATAATAACTCTAAGAGGTAATGAGGTTTTAGAGGAAGCTGAAAGGAAATATGGAAAAAACCAAAATGTGGAAATATCTGTGGATAACTTAAGATGTATCTTAGATTTATTGCCTGGAAGAACTAGAAAAAGAGTTGAGATCGACTTATCTTTAGTTAGAGGGTTAGACTATTATACCGGAATGATTTATGAGGCCATAGTCGATAAACCAAAAATAGGAAGTTTATCTGGGGGAGGCAGGTACGATAATCTAATAAGATTATTTACTAAGAAAAATATTCCTGCTGTAGGTGGTTCTATAGGTGTAGAAAGGTTAATAGATGCTGGATTAGAATTAGGGGTCTTTAAGTTAGATAAAAAAACATACACCCAAATTGCTGTTATTTATATAGGCAATACATTTAAAGATGCTTGGGAGATTGCAAATAAATTAAGAAAAGAAGGTTTTAACACTTACATTGATTTAATGAAAAGGAATTTTAAGAAACAGATGGAGTATGTTGTTGAAAAGGATATTAGGTATCTTATAATTATTGGTGAAAAAGATCTGAAGGAAGAGAAAGTAACCTTCCAAGATAGAATAACTAAAGAAAGAATAAGAGTTGAAAGTAAAAAATTAATAGAGTTTCTAAAGGAGAAAATAAAATGAATTGTTTTCTACAGGCTCTATATTTCCTTATATATTCATAAACCTCTACAATTTATATTCTGCAATATTCTTTAAATCTCAATTTTAAAGAAAAAATGGTAATAATACGACTCTGGTGTGATAAAATATTTCCTGAATAGAAGTCCGTAAAGATGAAGAATCTTTTAGAATAGAATTATATGAACTATTTAGTGAACATTTATTTAGTGAAAGATATGGTATTGGTTATTTAGATTTTAAAAAAGATATACTCCTAATTAGGTTAAAATAAATAAAAGTTACAGATGTAAAAAATGTGAACTAAAAGATTTTTGGGTTCCATATTCTATATGTAATGAAATTAAATGTATAAACCCTCATGAAGAAGTGAGGGAATTATGTTTTAATACAAGTTTCTATGTTTATTTAACATATTTTGGAGGGAAAGTTGTAAAAGTTGGTGTTGTTAGATAAGATAGATTAGAAGATATAAAGAAGTAAGTAATGGCTTAGAGGCTAGAAAAATTGAAAGTAAGTTAAAGGTAGAATTTATAGATAGTATTGAATTATAAAAATAAAGTAGAATTGTATAAAAAATTAGATTTAGAATGATTTGATAGTAAATACGGAATTAACGGAATTTTAGAGTATAATTTAGAAAATATAGAGTTACTAAATAATAAAAATGAATTAAAGATTCTAAATTATGTTCCAAAAGTTTTAGGATCGATTGGTCAGATAATTATAACAGAAAATGGATATTTTAGCTTTGGAAGAATACAAGGGAGAAAAATTGTAAATAAGAAATCTTTATTAGAGTTTATAAACAGTAACTAAAATTTTATTATATTTTTGTCGCTTTTAGAAATACTTTTAACTTTAAAAATATACGAAATACCATAAATTCAATGAATAATGAGATAGAAAAGATCATTAGTAAGTTGAAAAATAATAAAAAAGTTGTAGCAGTATATATCTTTGGATCTTACGCCAAAAGAAACCAAAAACCTTTATCAGATATAGATCTAGCAGTAATTCTAAAAGAAATCGATCCAGAAATTGAAGCTGAAATAGGATCTATGTACTCCCGTGAGATAGATTTAGTTTTATTCCATAGATTGCCTTTACATATAAAGTATGAAGTATTC